>NZ_JAEMQA010000068.1 GCF_022759005.1 Sulfuricurvum sp.
TAAAAACCATTAAGGAAAGCAGGGTTAGACTGCCGTCTGATACAAAAATCTTATACTTAACGAAGGAGTTAATGATGGCGCTATCAAGAAGAGATGCAATGAAATTTACCGGGTTGGCTGCAGTAACAGCAGCAGCAAGTGGTTATGCAAAAGGGAACGAGGGGGGAGCAAAAGCGGCAGCGCAAGGTATTTTGCTTTCACCTGCTCCGATCCCTGCGGCAAAAGGACCGCGTGTTGTTATCGTGGGTGCAGGACCGTCTGGTTTGACGATTGCTAAATACGTCAAAAAGGCTAATCCAAAAGTTGATGTAGTTTTGATGGATAAACGATCCGTATTTATGTCCGGTTTCATCAGTAACTTGGTAGCGACAGGCGTTTTGCCGCTTGATTTTATCACACACGACTTTTTAGAAGGTGCACGTAACGGTAACTATACATTTTTACAAGCAACTGCACACGAAATCGATCGTACGTCAAAAACTGTCTATACCAATGAAGGGACAATCAAATACGATGTCTTAGTGTTGGCTCCGGGGATCGATTACGATTACTCAAAATGGACCAACGGTGATGTAGAGCTTGAAACAGCGCTTAGAACAAAATTCCCAGGCGCGTTCATCGCCGGTAGCGAAACGTTGACCCTTAAATCGAAAATCGAAAACATGGAAGGCGGAGTGTTCGTTCAAACCGTTCCTGGCGGAAACTACCGTTGTTTGCCTGGACCGTATGAGCGCAGCTGTTTGATCGCGGATTACATGAAACGCAACAAAATCAAAGGTAAGGTGGTCATTTTGGATGAAAACCCGAACATCACCATCAAAGCCGACGGTTTCCATTCAGCGTTTGAAAAGCTGTACAAAGATTACATCACCTATATGCCGAGTACAACCATTACGAAAATCGATCCGGTAAAACAAAGAATTACTACCGAACTTGGTGAAGAGATCGATTTTAACGATGCAGCGCTTTATAGCCGTGTTCGCGGTAATAAATTGCTTGAAATCGCCGGTGTTGCAAAAGACAGCGTATTCAACAAAGGTGAAGCAAATATTGATCCGTTTACGTATCAAGTTATCGGAGATAAAAACGTATTCTGTACGGGTGATGTTCGTCCGATGGGCTTCTCTAAATCTGCAAATACGGCAAATACCGAAGGTAAAATCGTTGCTAAAAACATCGTTAAATACCTTGCAGGTGAAGAACTCAGTCAAAAAACATGGAGTTCGCCGCTTACGGTGTGTTATTCAGCCGTTCAAGGGGTTGAAATGCGCGCTATCTCTGTTCATGCGGAATACGCGTATGATGAAACCAAAAAATCATTCGGTTTTGCGAATGCCGGAACAATGGAAAAATGGGACGGAGCTGACGGTATTGCCGGCGGTAAAGGTCTTGTTGAATGGGGTAAAGGTCTTTATCGAGACTTTTTCTAAGCCTTATTTTCTTGCGCGGTCCTTCCGTGCAAGGCAGTTTCAAGCAATCCCAGATTGTTTAAATCTGTCTTGCTGTAGAGATAGACGATTATTATTTTTTGAAAGAGAGGAAAGTATGAAGAGACGCAGTTTCATCAAAGGGACGTTTGCGCTTGCAACGATCGGATTGCTGAATCCCGTTTTATTCCGTCATGGGTTAAGCGCGACGGAAGAGGCGGTAGAGATGCCCTATGCCGAGTTGCTGAATGACTATTTATCGGGGAAAAAAGCGGAAGACGGGAGTTCAATTATGACTCTGAATATCCCAGAAGCTCCTGAAAACGGCGCGGTTGTGCCGGTTGAAGTCACTATCAACCACCCGATGAGTGCCGATAATTACATCAGTAATATCACGGTTCTAACGACAAAGAACAAAGCCAATAAAGCGGTTTCGTTTGATTTGACCCCTGCGAGCGGGATGGCGTATCTGTACGTGAATGTCAAAATGGGACAAACCCAAGACGTTGTGATTTTGGCGAAAACCAATAAAGGGAAAATTTTTAAAGCATCCCAAAACGTTCGAGTCGCTCTCGGCGGATGCGGTTGATAAGGAAATACGATGGAATTACGCGGAACAGTAAAAATTTTAGATCAAAACTATAAAGTTGGTGATGTAGTAAAAGCAAAAATCATTATTATCCATAAAATGGATACTGGATTTACCAAAGACAAAGAATCGGGGAAAACGTTTCCCCGTTTTTACATGAAAGAGATCACGGCTACGTACAACGGAACCGTTGTTGCCCATTTTGAATTGGATGTTGCTACCAGTCAAAATCCGGTATTACAATTTCCGTTGAAAGTGACAGGTCCGGGGACACTGGTGGTTGATTTTGTAAACTCGGATGATGATAAAGCGCAAAAATCGGTAGCTATCGCCCCTGCAGGGTGAGAGAGGGATTATTGAGAATGGAACGTAGAAATTTTCTGAAAGTTATGGCGGCTGGGGCGACGATTGTAGCGGTAAACCCTTCATTAATCCGTGGGACGCTCTATGCGGATGACGGACGTTTGTATACGGCGTATGAAAAAGCGCAAATTGTTGATGCCTCAGGTGCTCCGATCAAAGCCTCGGCTCTCGAAAAAGAGGTGACGTATATTTTCAACTATCCGTTTGCTTCAACTCCGAGTATGCTGATCAATCTTCCGGAAGCGACACAGCAGGAAGTGACGTTGAAATCGGAAGCGGGTGAAGAGTACGTATGGAAAAGCGGAGTGGGAAATAATCGAACCATTGTTGCGTACAGTGCGATTTGTGCCCATCAGTTGACCCATCCGACTCCAAATGACAGTTTCATCAAATATGTCCCAAAAGCGACTCCGACGATGGCGTATGAAAAAAGCGGAATTATCGTGTGTTCCTCTCATCTTTCGGCATACGATGCTTCAGCCGGAGCCAAAGTGTTAGGCGGAGCGGCGACTCAGCCTCTTGCAGCGGTTGTTTTGGAAGTGGCTGAAGATGATACGATCTGGGCGGTGGGTGTTTTAGGATCGGATAAATTCCAAGACTATTTCAAAGCGTTTAAACCGGAGCTTAAAGAGTTTTACGGTGGGCCGGCACAAGCAAAACAGCTTGTCTCCATTTCGGCAAAAACGGTTAAACTCACCGAATATTCCAAAGAAATAATCCAATACTAAAGGGTCACAGATGAACAAAGTATTAATGGGATTGGTTCTCTCTTCACTTTTTGCAGCATCTTCGCTTTTAGCCGCAGAAAAAACGGTTATTGATCCTAAAGAGAAAGTGCATCGTACGATGCTGATGAAAGATATGCGCAGTATGCTTGATGCAATGGAAGAGATCCAAAAAGGGGGACTCTACAGTTCAACCGAGGATATGAAATCTGGCGTGAAAAAACTGCAAGGGACCTTGAAAGTTTTGGAGAGCAATGAGATTAAATTCATCCTTCCGAAAGATCAGGTTTATGCCTATAAATTCGCCCAAAAAACGGCAAGTATGCTGAGACTCTATTCGGATGATATGATAGCATCCATCGAAGCGGGACGCATGGACGATGCATTGGAAGATTATACGCAGCTTCTTAAGCAATGCACCTCGTGTCATATCCGCATCCGTAACTGGTAAGCAGTATTTCTCGAAAGAGAAATACTTAGTAGCAGTTATTCGCAATTGGGATTTCAAAAGCAATTTCTACGTCTTGCCACGTTTTTCCGGCATGAAGAGTGAAACAGGTTGTATTGATCGATTGCAACGATTTTAACATACTAAAATCACTCAGATCGATTACCCCTTTTCCTACAATTTTCCCCTCTTGAACGACATAGCTCATCGGTATCGTTTTTGAAATTCCGTTCATAGTAATTTCGACTTGTGCTTTGGCCTCTTTTGCCGATATGATTTTTGCGCTAATTGTATCAATATTTTGAACTTTGAAAAACGATGAAACGAGCGTTGCATCACGTCCCGCGTTGCCCGAGTTGACACTCGCAGTTTCGATCGTGATACGGCTTTGGCTTAAAAATTCTTCGACGGTTTTTGCTGATTTTGGTGAAAATACTGTACGGTCAAACGAACCGCCGACACCGATTTTTTCATAGGTTTTGAATGCTTTCCAAGTTACTTTTGCGTTTTCGGAGTAGTAGGTACATTCGGCGAATGCGCTGCTGGCCAACAACAACCCGGTTAAAATGATTGCTTTCATATGAATCCTTTTTTGGATGTGGGTATAAAGTTATAACCCACTTTTGTATCCAAAGGAGTAAGAAAGGAGGATTAGATGAAGAGTTTAAGAGAAATGCTAAATACGTTTTGCCTGCCGCTTTGGGGTAACCCCTTTGGCCTCTTTTTCTTTTTTCTCTTGGGTTGATTGACGGAGGAAAAAAGGGATCGTTTTCTCCGGTCGGGATGCCAAATCGAGGGTTAAAGCCGCTTCAACACACTCTTTGTTATGGTATTGAATCAAATAGGCATGAATCAGTGCGATTTGACGCTCCAGTGAAATTTTCCATGTCGAGAGGGTTTGGGTATAGATCCACTCACTAAAGGCGTAGAATCCATCAAATACGCTCCCCTCAGCCCAGATCAACGGAACGGTTTTTGTGAAGCTTCCGCTGTTATAAAATATATCCCAAAAGCGTGCAAAGCGTTTCATTTTTTGGATTTGCTCGAAGCTGAGCAGATTGTTTTTCAAAATATCATAGGGAGGGGTGTCGCTGTAGATCATTCCGTGAACTTGATCGTGCCTCGAGAGGGTGGTTCCAGAGAGATTTTTGAGGATTCCGATCTGTATCTCGCTGTGGGTGAGGGAGACAAGCATATCGAGATTGCGACCAAATCCCTCGATACTCTCTCCCGGTAGTCCGACGATGAGATCGAGGTGCATATGTGCGTGCGTCTCGTTTTCCAAAAAGCGGAGATTCTCAACGATTTTTTCGAGCTTTAGCGGTCGGTTGATCCCTTTAGCAATCATCGGATCGAGTGTTTGGATACCGATCTCCAACTGCAGCGATCCCGTAGGAAAGCGTTTGATCTTCTCTTTGAGCACTTCGGGAAAATGGTCGGGAATTACCTCGAAATGGGCGAAATAGGGTGGCTCTTTGGAGAGAAAAAAGTCCAATATACGGTTAGCAAATGTCATATTGAGATTGAAGGTACGGTCGATAAACTTGAAGCTTCGAGCTCCTCGCTTCCAGAGAATTTCAAACTCTTCTAAAAGTTCGTCCAGTGGAAAATTACGTACTTTTTCATCGATGGAGGAGAGACAGAACTCGCACTCGAACGGACAGCCACGTGAGGCTTCGACGTAGATGTAGCGATGTGCCACGTCTTCGTCGCAGTAGGCACTGTAGGGGAGACGGATCGATTTGAGATCGGGGAGGGGGGCTTTGATGAATATGGGTTTGTCGTCATCCTCGGGCTTGACCCGGGGATCCAGCTGGATTCCCGCCTTCGCGGGAATGACGTGAGAAAATACAGACATGACGGGATTTAATATCTCCTTACATAACTCATAAAACGCCACTTCCCCTTCACCGCTGATGATGTAATCGGCTTTGGATAGATCGACGCGATGGGGTAGATGTCCCGCTTCAGGACCTCCGAGGACGATGATAGTCTCGGGTGAGACTTTTTTGAGGGTTTGGATCAGTTCTGAGCATTGTGCCGCATTCCAGATGTATACACTGATCCCGATGATGCGCGGTGAGTGTTTGAGTAAATCTTCGGCGATACTCTGTATCTGTTCATTCATCGTAAATTCGATGATTTTTGCCTCGGATTGTAACTCGTGCAGGTTGGCGTAAAGATAGCGCAATCCCAATGCGGTATGGGCGTAGCGGGCATTTAAAGTTGTTAGAAGAATAGTGTGCATAGGTTTTCCGATAAAAGATAAACGTATTATATGGTATTCTACAGTTACTAAGCCCTAAAGGTGGATGACTATGAAGTATGTTCGCACTCTGGATTCATTAGGAATCAATGATATTGCATTGGTTGGAGGGAAAAATGCCTCTTTGGGAGAGATGATAGGTTCTCTTAAACCGCTTGGGGTAAAAGTCCCTGATGGGTTTGCTGTAACCGCCGAGGGATACCGTCTCTTTATTTCCCATAATGATTTTGAGACCCCCATCCGATCCTTTTTTGAGGGAGTTGATCTCACCGACATCGAAGCGTTGAATCGGTGCGGTGAACA
>NZ_JAEMQA010000105.1 GCF_022759005.1 Sulfuricurvum sp.
TTTTTTCTCATCATAGCTGACATTGGAATTTACAGAAAATATTTTACGCTATCGTTTAGGATAATTTTGATCCTTTTTCTTCTAAGATCAAAATAGTAATAATTTCATTATAATGCTATGACGCTTACACACACTGAACGGATATGAATGGCAAAAACGGTACAAACAGAACGGATTTTATTGGTCGATGATAGTAAAGCACTCTCAAAACTTATCATGCTCAAAGTGAAAAATGAGTTGGGCTTGGAAATAGATATCGCCTATTCGCTCGCAGAAGCGGAACTGTTTACTAAAAAATACACCTATACACTCTCTATCATCGATCTCAATCTCCCCGATGCTCCGCACGGTGAAATCGTCGATGCGATGCTTAAAAAACATATCCCCGCCATTGTCTTGACAGGAAGTGTTGACAAAGAATTCCGCAAGGAGATACTCAAAAAAGATATTATCGATTACGTTCACAAAGGGGGACTTGATGACATCGATTACGTGATCGACATCATCAAACGATTGCTCAAAAATCGCGCCCACAAAGTGATGGTGGTCGATGATTCGTCGATTTTCCGCAACCAGATGAAGAAAATGGTCGAAAACCTCTTTTTTCGGGTCTACGCACTCGCCCACGGAGAAGAGGCACTTCTCATTATGGAACAAAATCCCGACATCAAAATCATCATCACCGATTACAATATGCCGGTGATGGACGGATTGGAGCTCACCAAAGCGGTACGAAAACGCTACACTAAAAATCAGTTGTCCGTTTTCGTCCTCTCTTCTACGGAAGATTTGGAGGTTTCGGCAATGCTTCTCAAACACGGCGCCAACGATTTTATCAACAAACCTTTTAGCAAAGAGGAATTTTCTTGTCGTTTGAATAACGCGATAGAAGCGTTGGAAAATATTGATGCTCTGACGAACTACAGCAAGCGTGATTTCTTGACCGGACTCTACAACCAGCGCTATTTCATGACATTGATGGAGAACCGTTTTACTGGTTCTCGAGCCGAAGAAGAGTTTGTGACAGCGGTGATCGAGATAGACGATGAAAAATATCTCTATGAAACCTACGGTGAGGAGATCGGAAATGGCATTGTCATTCAAACATCCGAGGTGATCCGTTCGTGTATCGACTATCGCGATCTTTTTGGCCGTTTCGAAACCGGAGAGTTCATTTTAGTATTGGTCGATCATACCCGTGAAAGTGCGATGGAGCTTTTGGAACACATACGTCAAAAAATATCGGTTATTCCGTTCAGTATAGGGGAAGAAGAGGTTGCCTTGAGTGTCTCAATCGGTGCGGTATTTCATCCCGAAGATACGCTCAATGATACCATCAACGAAGCGGACAGCGCTTTGGTTCAGGCCAAAGCCTCAGGAGGCAATACGCTGTATGTAGCGTAAGATTATTGGACGGTCGGGAACCCTTTGGCACTCCATTCGCTAATTCCTCCTTTGAGATTGAGCGGAGTAAAGCCGTTTTTGACCAGCAGCCGAGATGCTGCTACACTGCGGTTTCCGCTGTGACAGTAGACAATGATGCTTTGTGCTTTAACACCGTTGAGCAAACCGAGATTTTGATCGAGTGTCTGCAACGGGATCAAAATCGCCCCTTTGATATGCCCTTGTGAAAACTCTTCGGGCGTTCGAACATCGACGATTACACTTTTCTCATCCGATTGGATCCGTTGATACGCTTGTTCTGCAGTGATCGATTCAAAATTGGTAAAAATCCACCCTTTGGTATACGCAAATGCTCCGACCAATGCCGCAAAAACAACCCAGTATCCGATATTTAACAATCGTTTTTTATCCATAAACTCTCCTTACATTCCGCGCGATTTTTTGATCATTTCATACGCTGCGTTGATCTCTTGAACCTTTTCGGTCGCCTCTTTGAGGTACTCATCCGATGCCCCTTGGGATTTGATAATATCGGGATGATATTTGCGGACCAGCGAACGGTACGCTTTTTTCACTTCATCGTTCGTTGCCGCTGAGGTGAGATTTAACAGCACATAGGCTTGATCAATCGAACTCTCTTTGGCGCTGTGGCGATGATAAGAGCCGAAACGCTCCAGCATCGATGATAGCTCATCGTCACGAAACCTGAGATGTCGTGCAATGACGCGGAGCATCTCCTCTTCGGTGTGACTGAGAGTACCGTCGATGTAGCTGAGATGGACCAAAAACTCCATCATTTTTTGACGTTTGTGCGCGTCGTTTTGGAGGGCTTGATAGAGCGCTTGTGCTACCGGATCGATATTGTGCGGGGCATTTTTCTCTTCGTCAAAAATCTCTTTAAGCAGTTTTTTCGTCGCTTCGGGATCGGGGAAGAGGGCGCTGATGTCGTTGAACATATTACTGATCAATTCGGCTTCGAGTTCATCGACCCGCCCGTCGGCTTTGGCGATTTTTGCGCTCAGCGCGACGAACAGCCCCAGCTCACTATAAGCGAGGTTCTCTTTTGTGAGTTTGAATCCGGCAAACTGGTTGCGGGTATAGGTGTGCTCATTGTGTGCAAAGCTTCGAGAGAGCCAGTAAAAAAGGAGTGCCACTACGGCAAAGACGACAATTTGAGTCATTTACAAATCCTCTGTATGTAAAAATAAGTGACAGTGTACCTTTAAAAAGTAACGATGGGAAGTGCTCTTTTTAGGGGCTTAAAGCTATAATTGTATTTATTTGCTCCTTTGAGGTAACCATGTTTATGCGTTTGATTTTAGCCCTTATTATTGTGTTGGGGACGCTCCAATCTGCTGAGCTCTCCACAATGGACACAATCCGATCCAAACTCTTAACCTCTGCCATATCGCTCTATTTTAATGCGCGAGGCTACGGGAAAGTGGACAATGTCACCGTCGATACGACGAAAAAAACGCTCCGCTTCAATCTGTTTCCTGAGGGGGAAAAGCAGCCTTTAAACGTGGATATTGGTTCGTATACGACCCTAATCGAGGATAAAGAGGAGTATTTAATTCTCCAAAAAGTACAAACCAACCGCGTGTGGCTCAACCGAATTTTTGCCGATCATATGCAAGAGGGGATCAAAGTACCATTGGGGATCGTTTCCAAAGGGGCAGGGTCGCTCTTGCTGAAACTCTAAATCCGCAAAGGCTTCACAATGACGCTCTATCCTGCTCTCAAAGGATAATCCATGAAAGCTCTCATATTTGCACTGATACTCTTCTCGCAGCTTTTGTCAGCTCAAGTGCTTACGGCTACCTATGAGGTTTCATACGGTATTTTTGAAGCCCTTGGAGTGGCGGATGCCCGATTTGAGACCCGAGAGGACAACACCTATTCGATTCGTATCGAAGCGAGAACAACGGGACTTGCAAAAGTATTGACCAACAACCGTGTCGAAACCTATGAGAGTCATGGTCATATTATTAACGGGATACTCGTTCCCCAAAAATACATCAAAATACGCCGTACCGATTCGAAAAAAACGACCAAAATCTATACATTCGATCATCCCAATAAAACGGTATGGTGTGAAAACATCCAAAGCGACGAATGGGATAAAGTCAAAAATGATTTTTACGCCTCAGAGGATATTCTCACCCTCTTTTTCAATTTCAAACACTACCTTAAAGAGCGGCAAGACAGGGCGTTTTATGTGATCGGAGGGAATCGCAAAGACGGCCGGATCAATGTTGCGTTTCCCAAAGACGAAGCCCTTGCTGAGATGAAACAAACGCTTGGAATGGAAAGCGGAGAGTTTTTGAAAGTTGTTTTGAATGACCGTATTTTCTCCAGCGCTCAAGGGGAATTGCTGATTAATCTCGATTCTGAAGGATTGGCACAAAAAGCCATTTTAGAGGATGTCCTTTTCTTTGGTGACATTGTGGGAAAACGGATCCGCTAAAGGGTGAGGTGAAACACTTCGCGCAGCAGCACATCCAAATCATCCCGTGACGAACCGGCAAACGAATTTTCGAGGAAACGGTTAATCCCTTTGTTTTCGTGCTGGAGCAGCGGGACGATTTTGATCCCCGTAATCTCGGACATAAAATGAGAGTCATCCCCCTCTTTGAGCGTTCCGCCGGGAAACCCCATCCGTCCGTCCCATCGGTCGATCATGATGAGTGCGGGGCATTTGATATGCTGCATGTCATCTTTGAAATAGCGCCACGGTGAAATCGCATCGACGTAGATGGCTAAAAAGACGGCATCCTTTTTGTCGGGATTTTGTTGCCCGAATGGTACGCGCTCTGTTCTTATAAATTGCTCATTTTATAAAAGTGATAGGATGAATTATACAGAAACAAGCATCCAAACAAATAAATGATTAAGGGTATGGGTGGTATAATTTCACTCGTGACGCGGGAGTAGCTCAGTTGGCTAGAGCGTCAGCCTTCCAAGCTGAATGTCGCGAGTTCGAGTCTCGTTTCCCGCTCCACTTCTTTCTTG
Organism: Sulfuricurvum sp.; assembly: GCF_022759005.1. Lineage (GTDB taxonomy): Bacteria > Campylobacterota > Campylobacteria > Campylobacterales > Sulfurimonadaceae > Sulfuricurvum. Next base: position 4,417 of record NZ_JAEMQA010000105.1, read on the forward strand.
AAAACAATCCTTATTTACCCCATACTCTTTTTCAAAATGTCCATCGGCATGGTAAATATCGCTTTAAAGAGCGGCGATACACGAGTTGTTTTATCATCGATCACTTCGAGTGCATTGAAGCTAAACCCCTCACCGTCTTCGCCGTTGTTCGGTTTCACCGTAAACGTGAGCGGTTTAAGGGTGCGGATCATATTGAGGATATTTTTGTGCCGTTTGTCTTCGGCTGGGAGCAAAATATTGCCGTCTTTCGTACGCACTTTTGCCGATTCGATCAACAATCTCCAGTTATCGGCATGGAGCGTTTTGTTCCATGTCATCGTTCCGCTGGAATAGTTGATTTGTTTTTTTTCTCCGACGAGAATCCCCTCTCGGGTAGATCGGATCGTCTCAGCGAGGGTGAGGAAAAAGTTTTTGCCTCCGACCGAGTCGGCACATTCGCGCAAGAGTTCATTTAATGGTTGTTCGGTTGTCATGTATATCCTTTTTAGTATCCTCATCATACCCAAATAATGGATCAAATACTCAGTTTTCACCCTAAATATGCTATCTTTCGGTTATGGAAAATACTACTACTGCCCCGTTTTGGGAAACAAAAAAACTCGAAGAACTCACCCCTCAAGAGTGGGAAGCACTCTGCGACGGATGCGGCTTGTGCTGTTTGCACCGCATCCAAGACGAAGAAGATGATGAGATTTATCTCACCCGTGTCGCGTGCCGTTGTTATGATATGGAAAAACATGGATGCAGCGATTATGCGAATCGTCATGAGAGGGTAGAGGGGTGTATGAAACTCACTTTGGAACGCGTGGAAGAGTTCGATTGGCTCCCTGAAACTTGTGCCTATCGGTTGCGTTATCACGGCAAGCCTTTGCCGTCTTGGCACCCTCTGATCACCAAAAATCCTGATTCGGTACACCCTTTTGGAATGCACTCTTTCAACCCCATAGTTGAAAACGACGAGATTGATGTCGAAGATTATGTAATGGGATAAAGTTTTCTCAATAAAACGCTATTTTTTCGTGATTTTATAGAGAAAACTAAACACTTCGGCAACCGCGACGTAGAGTTTTTCGGGGACTTCACGATCTAACTCCACTTTGCTGAGCAGCTCTACGAGATCGGCATCTTCTTTGATAGGGAGATTGTGGAGCTGGGCGATTTTGATGATGTTTTCCGCACTTGCGCCTTTCCCTTTGGCGACGACACGGGGAGCGCGGTTTTTGTCCTGATCGTATCCCAGAGCAACCGCTTTTTTCATACTTTTACCTCGAATCCCATATCGGAGCCTTCGGTCGATATATAGTTCTCAGTGAGAGGGGTTTGGGTTTCGCGTTTGTCAATGACACGGATTGCACGGGGTGTTAATCCTGCTTTGATCAGTAGCGACCTAAGTTCCGCCATGTTTTCTTGGATCAGAGATTTGAGAGAACTTTTCTCGGTATGGGCTTGGATCTCCAACTGCGTCTCATTATACAATCCCATCATAAGATCGAGTTCTCCGTACTCTTTGAGTTTCAGATTGATCTCACAGTAAAACTTCTTTTCGTTGCTTTTTTTGAACACCAATGATCCCCCTTCCAGTTGATCCCATGCAAAGGGAAAATAGATTGAGGTTGAGGAGCTGAGATGGGAGAGCATTTGATGGTAGTCGATTTGGG
>NZ_JAEMQA010000046.1 GCF_022759005.1 Sulfuricurvum sp.
ACGCAGTTATAAACATTCAATTCTATTTGTCCAAGAGGGCAAAGTGGACGCGTATGTTACAACAAACAAGGTTAAATTTTTATTAAGGTATAAAAGGGAAGGGGAAATACGAAACGTCTTTAGACGATTCGTATCATAAACGGGGTTTCTAAAACCGCATCAAGGGTTTCAAGCTGTACAAGTAAATCACGGATGGAGCGCTCACGAGCTTCATGCGTTGCAAAAAGAAGATGGGCGCACTCTGTTTCAGATGGACGCTGAATGACTGCTTCGATCGAAATCGAATGATCGGCAAAAAGGCTCGTGATTTGCGCCAAAATACCCGGTTTGTCGGATACACGCAAACGCAAATAATATTTCGAACAAATATCTTCGCTGTTTTTGAGTCGTAGCCCCTCTTCGAGCGGATGGTTGAATCCAAGCATCGGCGAACGTTTTCCGGAACGGACAATATCGATAATATTGGCGACCACTGCACTTGCCGTCGCATTGCCCCCTGCACCCGGTCCGTAATAGAGGGTTTCGCCGACACGATCGCCGACAACACTGATCCCGTTCATGACACCGTCGATTTTCGCGAGCATCGCATCTTCTTTGACCAATGCAGCATGGACACGCAGTTCCACTTCGCTCTCATCGCGTTTCGCGATCCCCAAAAGTTTGATTGTGTATCCGAACTCTTTGGCAAATTCGATGTCCGCAGGGGTAATCCCCTCGATCCCCTCAATCAAAATCTCTTCGGGTTTAGCATCGATACCGTAAGCAATCGATGCCAAAATAAGAAGCTTGTGCGCCGCGTCAAATCCCCCGATGTCAAAGGTCGGATCGGCTTCGGCATATCCAAGTGCCTGAGCTTCTGATAACACTTCAGCAAAAGGGGCACCCTCTTGCATCATTTTGGTCAGCATAAAATTACACGTGCCGTTCATTATCCCCATAATCGAAAGAATATGGTTCGCTGAAAGTCCATCACGCAGTGCGTTAATGATCGGGATTCCCCCTGCAACACTCGCTTCAAACTCAAACGGAATATCACCCGCGATCTCTTGAAGCTCATAACGGTGATACGCTAAAAGGGCTTTGTTTGCGGTCACCACCGCTTTGCCGTTTTTGAGCGCTTTTTTAACAATCTCCAACGGAAGTTCAACTCCGCCCATCAATTCGACGACAATGTCTATCTCAGGATCATCAACAATATCATACGGGTTTTGCGAAATCGCGATAGAGAGATCGGAAACTTTTGATAGATCGCGCACAACGCCGCTTTTGACAACGATTTCATCTCCCGATCGAGCGCTAATAATCGATTTGTTTTCTTCTAAAATCTGAACGACGGAGCGCCCTACCGTTCCTACACCAATAACGCCGACTCGTGTCACTCACTCGCCTTGCCGCTCAAAGTACTCAAAAACTGTTTGATATTTTTCGCCGCTTGACGGATACGCTGATCGTTTTCAATCAATGCGATACGGACATATTCATCGCCGTAATCCCCAAAACCGATCCCCGGAGCTACCGCGACGTTTGCTTCCACCAAAAGGCGTTTTGAGAATTCTAAACTTCCCATGTGGATTGCGCACTCTGGAATTTTAGCCCATACGAACATTGATGCCTGATTTCGGCGAATCGGCCATCCTGCACGGTTGAATGCATCAACCAATACGTCTTGGCGGTGATCGTATTTATCGGTAATCTCTTTGACGCACGTTTGATCCCCGGTCAAAGCAACGGTAGCCGCAACCTGGATCGGAGTAAACATCCCATAATCCAACCAGCTTTTGATCTTTTGGAGTGCACCGATCAATTTTGCGTTTCCGACGAAGAAACCGACACGCCATCCCGCCATGTTATAGCTCTTAGAGAGGGTGAACGCTTCAACCGCAACGTCTTTCGCTCCAGGAACGGAGAGGATCGACGGAGTTTTATATCCGTTAAATGTCAAATCACCGTACGCAATGTCGCTGATAACATAAAAACGCTCACGCTTCGCCATCTCGACCACACGGGTATAAAACTCCGGCGTGACAGTTGCTGTCGTCGGATTGTGCGGGAAATTCACCACAAGGTATTTCGGTTTTGGAAAAGAGACATGAAATGCATGTTCCAAACGCTCAAAAAAGAGGTCTTCGTCCACTTTGTAATCTTCATCAAACGGCAATTCCATTTTTTGAACGTTTCCGCCCGCCAAAATAAAGCCGTACGAGTGGATCGGATAGGTCGGATCAGGAACAACAACGACATCGCCCGGATTGGTAATCGCATAAGCGAGATGGGCGTACCCCTCTTTAGACCCCATCGTTGCAACCGCTTCGGTATCCGGGTTCAAATCAACGTCGTAGCGTTGTTTGTACCAGTCACAAATCGCTTGGCGAAGTTTTGGAATCCCTTTTGAAACTGAATATCCGTGAGTTTTGGTTTTTTCTGCCGATTCCACCAGTTTTTTGCGAATGTGCTCAGGGGTATCTCCGTCAGGATTTCCCATGCTGAAATCGATAACGTCCGCACCGGAACGGCGACGCGCCATTTTTAGCTCATTCACTTCAGCAAATACATATTTCGGGAGGCGTTTAATCCGGTCAAATTGGATTTCATCAAACATGGCTACAACCTGTGATTAAAAAATTGCGCCATTTTAGCATAAGAGGCTTAGTTTAACTATAATATGAACGAGTTAGCGCCCGCTGATAGACTCGATCCACATCCCCTCTTTTAGCAATTTCATCCCCTGGGTATTGGAGACCATCAGATAAAAAGAGCCCTGGGGCAATTCAAATTCCCATTCCTCTTTCGGTTCCATGGAGCGATAGGCATACAGGACATCCATTTTTTCATTCAATACGGCCACATCAGGATACCATTTTCCGACATAGGGGGGAGTGATTCGGATATGTTGCGTTTCATTCACTTGAAACCATTGGGGAGAGTTGACACGTTTGAGTTCACTCCCATCATCCGAACCGAGTGCAAGAATATTCCATTTCGCATTGTTCGCATCGAGAACTAATTCCAGCTCTTGATTTTCTAAACGGGATTTCTCGATACGGATATTCTCTTCTTTAAAGTTTTGAGCCAAAGCCGCTCCGTTAAACGCTTTGTTCCCAACCGCAATCGCGCTGATTTCTCCCGAGCCGCTCTGTGCGCTGAAGTTGCGAATATCCAAACGGTATCCGATGGTATTAAAGGCATTATGGATGGTTCGCAGAGCTACGCTCGGCTCTCCGCTAAAAGTGATGTGGGTACTAAGGGTACTCCCCAACAAAAGAAAAGGGAAAAATAATGCAAATAAAACCGTTTTCATCCCTTGTTGCTTACCAACCGTTTCCACCGTTTCGTTCTAAAAACTCTTTGTGGGTAATCTGCTTCAATGCACCGTGGTCAGAGGCAAAATAGACGGCATTTTTCTCTTTCAGCTGTGTTTTTCCTTCAGGAGAAGCGATCTCCACTCTGCCGTGTCCCATAATAAGGAGGATATTTTTATCGGTATCGATCACGATCGGATCTTTTGTAATCCCTTGCGATTTTGCACCGTTTGCAAGATCAATCATTCCGTACCAAACTTTGTATTTTGGAAGAATCGAAATCTCTTTGGCGGAAACCAGTGCTTTTGCAGGCTTGATAGTTTTGTTGGCATCTGTGACGGTAGCAACTTCCGGAGCAACAGCGGGAGTAATAGCCGGCACACTTACGTTGGTTTCATTCTGATCGGTCATATTCGAATCGCTGTTTTGATCTACCACTGCAACCGACGCGGTTGTTAAATGGATGACATCTTCTTGCGGTGACGTGGAAAGTTTCCCTTGCAAAACATATCCTCCGCCGATAAGTAACGCAATCACGCCAATCCCCGCAAGAACCCATTTTGGTTTTGAATTGACGTTTGCCTGTAAAATAGCTGACGGTTTAGGTGCCATCATTTCTGCATTTTCATTGTAAAAAGCTTTGTACTCTTCTTTGATGTTGTTTAAATCAACACCGAATTCCCGCTCCAAAATCGATATATACCCCATAAACTGAACACGTCCGATTTGCTCATAGGCTTTTCCCATTATCAGCTCTAATTTATCACGAGATATATGGGTTTGTTCATGGATTTTCTCAATTCCAAGAGCCTGCAAATCTTCGAACGTGTTACACTGCTTCATCTCATTCTCTCCATTAAAATTGCTCCAGCTACGCCGACATTCAAAGAATCAAAATCATGCGCCATCGGGATAGAAATTCCGACGTCAAGGCTTTTTTGAACTCGACCGCTCAACCCTTCCCCTTCGTTTCCGAGCACCAATGCCCGTTTAGAGGCGAATGATGCCTCACGTACATCCTGCCCGTCCATTACCGCACCGTAAATTTGAAAGCCTGATTGTTTCAATTCGTGCAAAACATCGTGAATATTGTGGATGATCACCAATGGCATATCGAGTGCCGCACCGCTGCTGGTTCGGATCATCGGTTCGAGGTTTGGCTCTTTGATACCGCTGATAACGATCGCATCGACACCGAGCGCATAGGCACTGCGGATCAAGGAACCGATGTTACCCATATCGGTAATCGAGCTGAGAATGACGATGAAATCGCATTTTTTGAGAAACGGCGAAGCGTAAGGGACAATTTGTGAAATCTCGGCGATAAATCCCTGATGATTCCCCCCTTTGACCATTGCCTGAGCCGCTTTTTCGGGGATCCGTTTAATCTCGAATCCCATTTTCATGAGATGCGAATACTCTTTTTTGTCAAGCTCTTTCGCCAAATAAAGAGTTTTTATACGATCCTTATGACGTTCAATTGCATAATAAACCGGTTGTTTTCCATAAATAATCATGAGGTATTATATCCTAAGATTTCATGAGACGCGTATAGCACTCTTTGGGATTTTCACCCGTAATTTTGGCGATCAGTTTGGAAGCGGCTTTTTTAGGGATATCAAGAGCCAAAATGTCCTGTTCGCTGAGTGAAGCGCTTTTCCCTTCGGAGGCTTCGATCACGACGACCCATTCCCCTCGTATCTCTTTGTCCATTTGAGCGATCAGCTCCGAAGCCGTCCCCCGATAAAACCGCTGGTACCGTTTGGTCAGCTCTTTGGCCAAAAAGACCTGCCGTATGGGTGTGGCTATCGCGATTTCGCCTAAAAGTTTCTCCAGTCGAGTAGGCGCTTCATACAAAATCGTCGTGTAACCGTTGAACAATGCCTCTTGCAATGCAGCAGATCGATCATTCCCTTTGTGAGGCAAAAACCCAAAAAAAAGCATTTTTGTCTCAACAAATCCGCTGGCGACGAATGCGGTCAATACGGCATTCGCCCCCGGCAAAACATCGTACGCAATACCCTGATCGATACAATAGCGTACCAGCATCTGCCCAGGATCGCTGATCCCCGGCATCCCCGCGTCGCTCACATACACGACATTTTGGTTAAAAAATTCTGGGGTGAGTTTGGAAACGAATTCGGCTTCATTGTGCGAATGGAGACTGAAAAACTGGGGTTCGATCGCTGTGAGGTTATGTCGCTCTTTGAGCAGATGGATCAGTTTTTTCGTAACACGGGTATCTTCGCAAAGGATAACATTAGCAGTTGATAAAGTTTCAAGGGATCGAAGGGAGATGTCAGAGATATTACCGATAGGAGTGGGAACGAGGCTTAGCATAAATGTGCTCGGTTTCTGCCCCCAAAGAGGCAAAGGTTTTAATTACGAATTTAGTGCGTAACGTTTTTTGAATTTGTCGATACGTCCTGCAGTATCTACTTGACGTTCAGAACCGGTGTAGAATGGGTGACATGCACTGCAGATATCAACACGGATTGATTCTTTTGTACTTGTTGTCGTGAATGAGTTACCGCATGCGCAGCTTGCTGTACATTCAACAACGTTCGGGTGAAGATCTTTTTTCATAGGTTTGCCTTGTGATCGACGGCGTTGTACGTCGGTCTGTATAGTTTTATATCCGTACGGGGGCGGATAATTGGAGGCGAATTATAACAAAAAAATTCTTTTTTTACAATAACCGTCCCGCTATCGCTACGGCTGCCGTTTCGGAACGCAAAATCATCGGGAGAGGAAAGAGGCGAATGC
>NZ_JAEMQA010000008.1 GCF_022759005.1 Sulfuricurvum sp.
TAAGGACCTCTAAATCTCCATAACTATGGGATACCCCGATAACGTCAAGCGCTTCGTCACCCATCTGGCGTTTAGCTTTAAAAACGATACTCGGATCACGTCTGCTAGATGGCTTAATGTCATCGATGACCAATTTGTCCAGTTGTTTTTGACGTGAAGTGGCTTGTTTGGCTTTTGAAGCATTCGCCGAGAATCGGCGCACGAACGCTTCAAGCTGCTCTTTTTCTTTGAGCTTCTTGTCCCGCTCTAATTGTGCTTGGTTCGCCATAACCGTCGATGCCAAATACCAGTCATCATACGTCCCTGTGAACTCACGAATTTTTTGGAAATCGACGTCGAGAATATTCGTTACGACGGCATTGAGAAAGTGGCGGTCATGTGAGATAACAACCATTGTCCCCTCATGGCGTTGAAGTTCATGCTCCAACCATCCGATCGTATCGATATCGAGGTTGTTGGTAGGCTCATCGAGAAACAAAACATCCGGTTTCGGATACAGCACTTGAGCCAAAAGAACTTTAAATTTATCCGACGAAGGGAGACTTGACATCAAATCGTGATGATGTTCTGCCGCAATCCCCACGTTTTCGAGAATTTTTGCGATTTGTACATCGTATTCGTAGGTCGGATCTTCTTCACAGCAGATCATTTCGAGTTCAGCAAGACGATCATTGACTTTATCATCTTCGAAATCACCCGTCGCATAAAGATGTTCCTTTTCTTTTATCGCGTCATAAAGACGTTTGTTTCCCCACAAGACCGCATCAGCAATCGTGAACTCTTCAAACGCAAACTGATTTTGTCCTAAAACGCCCACTTTGAGACCCGGCTCGATGGAGATGTCCCCCTCGTACTCTTTGATCTCGCCGCTGAGAATTTTCAAAAAGGTGGTTTTTCCCGCACCGTTTGCACCAATAAGCCCGTAGCGTTTGTTACGGTCGAGTTTGAGATTGATCCCTTCAAATAAAATCCGGCTGCCGAAGCGCATTGTTAATTTTGTGACTTGTACCATATTAATACTCTTTGCTGTTTAAAAATTACGCGATTATATCTCAATTCAAATTATGCGACGATAAGTCCATCGGAAAGGAAAACTTAAAGCATTAAGATTTATAATAGAATAATACACTTTTTTTTAGGCTTGTTATGTTTACCGAAGCTCCGTTGCTTGACGTTTTAAATTATCTTCCCGATGGGATTATTATTGTTGATGAGCGAGGAGTAATCCTTTTCGCGAACGAATCCTTTTCCGATATGCTCGGTTATGAAAACAGCATGCTCACGGGTCTAAATATCCTAACCGTTTTAGCAGATATCGATATTTTCCAAAAATGCATTGCTACGGTGATGAAAGAGGGAAAATCACTCGATGCCCAAACCGATTTTCTCCATCACAACGGCCATATCGTTCAAACCACAAAAAGCGTGCGGATGATACGGCTTGACGGGAACGTCCGTTTTTTCGTCAATATCCGAAATCTCACCGAGCTCAATCAACTAAACAGAGAACTCTTGCGCTCTAAAGAGCTTGTTGAACTCCAAGCCCATGAGCTCTCAAAACTTCTGAATAGAAAAAATCAGGAGCTCGAAGAGATCCTCGGCAGTATTGACGAAGTGATCTGGTATATTCACAGCCAAAATCTAACCCTCTCTTACGTCAATGATGCGATTAATGATATTTTCGGCATTCCCAAAGAGGATTTTTTAACCGATCCTACGCTTTGGCAACAGCATATTCATCCGCAAGACCGTGATTTAGTAGAAATATTTTTTAAAACCTTACCGCAGGGACACTCACAAACGATACGATTCAGGATCATCCGCCAAAACGGAGAAACACGCTGGCTCGATAGTCGTATTCATCACCATCCTAAACTCAATATATTTATCGGCATTACAAGTGATATTACGGCACCTAAGACCCAAAGCGAAGAGATTGCATTCTTGGCCCATCACGATCCTCTTACACTTCTACCCAACCGTACCAAATTAAAATATCAGCTCAATAGCCGGCTTGAACACTCTGAGGATTCACCGTTTGCATTGATGCTCTTGGATTTGGATAATTTTAAAAATATCAATGACACCATGGGGCATAAAGTCGGGGATGACATTCTCATCGAAGTAAGCAGACGACTCCAAAATACGATTGACACCTACGATTTTTGCGCCCGTTTCGGCGGCGATGAATTTATTATCATTCTTCATAATGCCGATTCGACTCGAATCGATACCGTCGCAAAACAAATCGTCCAAATTTTCAAAGAGCCATTCGCTATCAACGGCGCCGATTTCTTTCTCTCCTCTTCTATCGGAATCACCCTTTATCCGCAAGATGCAAGCAATGAAGAGGATTTAATCAAACATGCCGACACAGCTATGTATAACGCAAAACACAAAGGTAAAAATCGATTTGTTTATTACCATACGTCGATGCAAGAAGCACTTTACGATGTTTTACATATTGAATCACTGATTCGTGACGGCCTGAAACAAAACCTGTTTGAGCTCTATTTTCAACCGCTCATCAATTCTAAAACACTTCGAATCGAAGGATATGAAGCCCTCCTTCGATTTCCCCATCCGACTGAGGGATTTATCTCACCGGAGGTGTTTATCCCGATTGCCGAAAACACCGGCGATATTCATCTCATTTCACATGAAGTGCTCTCTCAGGCGTGTGACTTTATCGAAACACTCCGTATGCAATGGGATGATCCTTTTTTTGTAGCCATTAACGTTTCCGCGAAACAATTCCATCGCGAAGCTTTTGCTAGAGAGCTTTTAGAGTATCTTGCACAACGATCCATTCCCACATCGTTTTTAAAAATTGAAGTAACCGAAAGCACTCTTATGGAAAATATCTCAACCATCACGCACCAGCTCCATGAACTCAAGGGAGGTGGAATTCGGATATCTTTAGATGATTTCGGTACAGGCTATTCCTCTTTTTCTTATCTTGCACAGCTCCCTATAGATACGCTCAAAATCGACAAATCGTTCATTCTTCCTCTGTTTAATGGAGATTCTAACCGCCATATTGTCACAATGATCGCCAATCTTGCCCATGTTTTAGGAATGAGTGTCACTGCAGAAGGGGTAGAAGAGAGCCGTCACTACGATTTTCTCATTGAGAATAAAATTGATACGCTTCAAGGCTACTATCTCTGCCGCCCCCTTACAAAAGAACAAATTCTTGCCAAATTACAAGAAGAAGCTCCTTATTTCGAACCTAAAAGTACGGTGGGATATTCGATCTAAGGCTATATCAATACCAATCAAAAAGTTATCTTTTGTAAGGTTTTGGCATACTTTCGGATTAATTATAAATATACAATTATTTTTAATATTCCCATAAGATTGGAATAGATACAATGGTCGCAAGGATTATGCAGGTTATAGTTCGATTTTTCCACGGAGCACAATGTGACACAAATTTATGTCGGGAATATTCCCTACGGCAAAAACGAAAACGATTTGAAAGATCTTTTCGGACAATACGGTGAAGTTAGTTCAGTTAAATTCGTAAACGATAAAGAAACGGGACGTTTCCGCGGCTTTGGTTTCGTTGAAATGGCAAACAAAGATGAAGCTGAAAAAGCAATCACTGCTCTTGAGGGTAATGATTTCGGTGGACGTACACTTCGTGTAAATGAAGCACGCCCACGTGCTCCACGCCCTCCGCGCGATCGCTGGTAATTTTACAACGGGAGGCCCTTTTCAAGGGTCTCCAATCTTTCATAAATTTCTCTTTCATCTGCTTTAACTATAATTTTCTATACAAAGAAGTTACCTATGACGTATACATTGACCGAACCTTTTATCGAACTGCATAAACTCATTAAGCTCCTCGATCTCGTCGATACCGGCGGACAAGCCAAAATGTTGATTGACAATGGTCATGTTTACCGTAACGGACAAATCGAAACCCGAAAACGGGCAAAAATCACCAAAGGGGAAAAGATTATCATCGGAGACGTGATCATCGAGGTCATCTAATCCATTGTTATTTAATAGAGTTTTCACTATAATTCCTGATCTTATTTAGCGGCTTTACGCAAGGTTCAAAAAACGTATGAAAAACACAAAAATGATGCTTATCGGTTTTGTCAGTGCGGTGGCGATTAGCGTCGCCCTTTCTACATCGCTGTTAGCAAAAAACAACACTCCTGAGCCAACCGAAGCTTCGGTCGAAGCGTCGCGTCTTCAATCGTTAGCCAAATTTACCAAAGTCCTTGGAATCGTCGAACAATACAACGTGGACGGCCTTACCGTCGATCAACTGATCGACAAAGCGTTGCAGGGGATGCTCTCGAACCTCGATGCCCACTCGACCTACATGGACAAAAAAAGCTACGACAGCTTAAAATCCCAAACTGACGGTGAATTCGGCGGGCTTGGAATAACGGTAGGGATGCGGGACAACGCTCTCACCGTTATCGCTCCGATCGAAGGGACACCTGCCGATAAAGCCGGTATTAAAGCGGGGGATATTATCCTCAAAATCAATGACAAATCGACCCTGAGCATGACGATCGACGATGCGGTGGGAATCATGCGCGGAACGCCAAAAACTCCGATTGACCTTACCATTGTCCGAAAAGGGGTTGCCGATCCGATCAAAATGCACATTATTCGTGAAATCATTACAGTTGAATCGGTTTATACCCGCACCATCGGCAAAGATATCCTCTACATCCGCATTACCAGTTTCGATAAAAAAGTAGCGGCCGATGTTAAAAAAGCGATCAAAAAGTACGGAGATAAAAGCAAAGGGATCATTCTCGACCTGCGTAACAATCCCGGAGGGTTGCTTGATCAAGCGGTTGAGTTGACTGATCTGTTTGTCGATGAAGGGGTAATCGTCTCTCAAAAAGGGCGTAACAAAACCGATGATGTCACCTACAAAGCGACCAAAAGCGCTACCATCACCCATCTCCCTCTCGTTGTTTTGGTCAACGAAGGTTCCGCCAGTGCGTCTGAAATCGTCAGCGGTGCTCTCCAAGATTTAAAACGGGCCGTCATCGTAGGGGAAAAAACGTTCGGTAAAGGATCGGTTCAAGTGGTTATGCCGATCACCGAAACAGAAGGGATCAAACTCACCGTTGCCCGCTACTATCTCCCAAGCGGACGCACCATTCAAGCCGTAGGGGTTACTCCGGACATCGAAGTCGCTTCCGGCGAGATCAAAAACCACGATAAATCGTTCAACATCAAAGAGGCCGATCTCAAAGAACACCTCACCTCAGAACTTGAAAAAGAGAATCCTGGAATGGTTGACGTCACCGAAGTCAACACAACCAACAAAACAACCATTACCCCTCAACAGATGATCAAAGATATTCAGCTCAAAGAGGCCGTCGACATCATCAAAGCTTTAATCATAGTCAAAGGAAAATAACCATGGAAAAACGTGATCTCATCTACGAAGGAAAAGCGAAACGCCTCTTTAGTACCGATGATCCTAATTTAGTTATTGCAGAGTTTAAAGATGACCTTACCGCTTTCAACGGCGCTAAAAAAGACAATGAATCGGGTAAAGGGGCATTGAATAACAAAATCTCTACGGAACTGTTTAAAATGCTTGCAAACCGCGGCGTTGAGTCTCACTTTGTCGAAATGCTCGATGATACCCATATGCTGTGCAAAAAAGTCGATATCATCCTCATCGAAGTGATCGTCCGCAACATCGCTACCGGAAGTTTGAGTAAAAATCTCGGTATCCCCGATGGAAAAATACTTCCGTTCACCTTGGTCGAATTCGATTACAAAAACGATGCCCTCGGAGATCCGAAACTTAACGATCAGCACTGTTTGATTTTGGAGCTTGTACGCAATGAAGCCGAGCTTGATCAGCTTCGAGCTATGGCACGCGAAGTGAACTCGATTTTACGCCCGTACTTCCACGAAAAAGGGCTTAATCTTGTCGATTTCAAACTTGAGTTCGGACGCGATAAAGACGGAAAAATCATCCTTGCTGACGAGATCAGTCCGGACAATTGCCGTTTTTGGGATTTAGCAACCGGTGAAAAAATGGATAAAGACCGTTTTCGTC
>NZ_JAEMQA010000075.1:0-1761 GCF_022759005.1 Sulfuricurvum sp.
ATGAGAATATCGAGTGAATCATCAAACTGTATACCACGTTGGGTAAAAAAAGACTATAAAATAATATCTATTTTTTTACTATAAGTCCTTTGCCAGCGTAAACATCGTGCTAAATTGTTTCGTATAGCTCTCACATCGATCACAGATCGGCTCCCCACCCTTGTACGGGAAAGGGCATCGGCACTCATGACATGTCACCATTTCATAGTGTACAAGCTGTTCTGCACGTTCATATGCGATACTAACCAAATCATACCCCTCTTTTGCACTAATCGCGTTGGGTTTACATATATCTTCACAAATGCCGCATCCGATACATTTGCCTTGTGAAAAATAGATCCCCTGCTTATCTGAGGTTGCAAAGAGGGCATCCGTCGGACAAAACTGAGTACAATCCCCACAATTGGTGCATGCTTGAAAATCGATTTGTTTGTTGAAAAACAATGGACTTGAATGCTCATACGCCGTCGTTTCCAAATCTCCCACAATCTCTTTGAGTGAATTTTTAAGCAATACACGTTTCAACGGCATCTTTTGATCGGGGAGTTTGTGATGCGCTGCAGTCATGGAGACATGCGCAACCGACTCATTCACGATCGACTCTTTTACTTTTTCTAATCCTTTTCGAAAGAGAGCCCGTCGAGGTGCTTCGTCTTCTTTTTCCTCAATCGTCTCAATCCGATGCTCTACATGAAGCGTTTCCAAAAAGGCGTTTGCCGTCTCCACTTTGGTGCGGATTACCGATTCTAAATCCCCCTTTTCATTCAACACACACGAAGAACAATGACTCATATCACACACAACATTACGCTTTGCACGCAATGCCATTACACTGTAGTGCTCGACATCAAATACGCCCAAACACGGAGTAGAAGACTTACAAGAGAGGAGTGACTCGTTTTGATGTTGAAACGATGCGGCAAAGCCATTGGGATCAAAACTCTCGATCTCCAATGCTTCCGTTGGGCAGCTTCCGATACACCCTGCACATTCAACACATTCATTCTCAAATAGGGTCAATTTATTACGAACAATGTGAAGGGCATTTTTAGGACAAACATCAATACAAATATGGCAATCATTGTGAAAATACTCATTGCGAAGACATCGTGTCCCCGTAAAGCTAAAAAGATTGCTCTTCTGAATGAAATTCATATTACCCATGGATATTATCTCCACGTAAGAACTCGTAATCGCTGCTCAAAAACTCCACGATAAAATCGCACATATCACGATAAAACGGTGTTTCTGCCATACTCTTCATCCCCATCATATACGGTACAACCCAAGGAAAAAGATGCTGATCCAAAAAGTCGATCTGAGGCTGGTGCTCATTACGATAAATCAACATCTGCATAAACGCAAACTCAATCCCCAAATGATCGGGTGCCATTATGTCGGTTTGATCCATATTAACCTCAAAACCGTGGGTAAAATAAAATGCCATTACCGGATTTTGAAGTCCCACAAGCGTCTCGTTTTTCGCATCGAGAACAAACGATTCCACAGGCTGGGTATTGAGAATAAACATCGAAGAGTAATCAACATTCATCGCTTCATACAACGTCTCTTCATCGTTCTCTTTTACCCATGCGTATGTCTCTTCACCAATAATCTCCAAAAGGGATTCGTTATTTTTGAGATCAGTGATAAAACGACGATCAGGGATATTGCTCATCACACGCGATAAAAAAGCATAAATATAAAGTCGGTATTCGTTATTCATCGATTATTTCCTAAATGGTGTACGGGATTGTGTCA
>NZ_JAEMQA010000075.1:1861-6001 GCF_022759005.1 Sulfuricurvum sp.
CCTTTAAAGAAAGACTTTTTCGGTGGTGGCGGAGCTTTGAATTCTGTCGCTTCGATCGTATTGGTTTTCTCATCGAGAACACCGACGATGACAACACCGTTCTTATTCATCCCCTCACCCAACTCAGAAACTTTGAGCTTAGAGGTATTGATTTCATACACTTTTCCGGTAGCGTGCTGGAAGAGTGCCAATTTTGGATGCGTTGTTTCACCTGGTTGAATCTTTTTAAAACAACCGTCCGATCCACATGCATAGTTCTCCAAATAACAATCAGCAAATGCCCCTTGAGCGGCACATGCAGGAGTGGTTAACAACCCCTCAAATTCTTGCTCTTCACCTGCAAACGCACTGATCGCCAGTGCGGCACATAGTAATGCAACCTTTTTCATTATTCTACCTCCGCTTTGAGCGTTTTGAGATACGCTACGATATCTTCAACCGTTTTCTTGTCCAAGAAACTAAAGTCGGTCATCGCAGAAACACGTTTCCCTTTTTCAATATTGTACCACGGTGTATTCGAGTGCGCATTACGATTGTAACCTGGCACGATAACCGCAGACGGTTTTAAGATTGACTCGCGAAGATACGCCACGCTTGAGTATCCACCGACGTTTGCCAATGACGGTCCCATGAAACTTGGTGCATCGGTTGCTTCGATTTGGTGACATCCGGCACAGCCGTTTGCCGCTACCGCTTCTTTCCCTTTTGCTGCATCACCTTTTGGTGCTTCGGTGGTTTCCGCTACGATTTTCGCATCCGGTTTTTGCCCCTCAAGGTTGATAGAAACCCAAGGAGAGAGGTTTTTCAACCCGTTACGTCCCATTTTCTCGCCATCCCATACGGCGATCGCTACTGGGACTGTTCCGCTGCTTTTCATATACGTATCGTTCAACGGGCGAACCAACGTTCCGGTCCATCCTTTTCCATCATACGTCATATTCGCATTTGAAGCCACAGACCCGTCTTTGATCTCTGTCAAAGAACGAAATCCTTCAGCTACAAAAACACGCTCATAATCGGTTTTTGCCAATGACGCTACTTTTGCGTCATACGCTTTCAACTCATCACCGAAAAGAGCCGTTTGGTTACGGTTGATCTGAGTCGAAACATCTTTGTTTCCGTTTGGCTCATACACTTTTTCGGTTGCTTTTTGCAAGTGAACGACAACCGGACGACCCGCTGACCCCATTCCGATATACGGAAGCGGTTGAGAGCCTTTGGTTATACCGGCAAATTGGACGGCAAATCCGTCGCTGTAAGTATCGGATGAGTATGAACCTTGAACGTTTTTCGTGCCGTCAGCCCATTTCACCATCAACGCAATGTTTTTACTATCATACAATGCCGCAACATCCGCTTTTTTTGCTTTGTTGTTTTCATTTGCCGCGTTGGCTTTTTTGTCGTTCATGTGGATAGCCGATTGCGGGTAAAGAACAACGCTGGTGAATTTAGCTTTCGCCCATGCCGAAGCATCATTCACATCGCTCACTTTTACCGCCGTAATCGAGTCTGCAGCCAATGCTGCAGACGCCGCTACACCCAATGAAAGAATAGTAGTAAGAAGCTTTTTCATTAGTGGTGTCCTCCAGCTTGTGTAAACTTACCGGCAATGTAACGTGTATCAACCGGAGCCAATGGGTTACGTTTGGCAGCTTTAGCAACTTCTTGATAGTAGTTGTTATCAAGACGGAACATATCTTTGTGTTGATACGCGATCAACAAGTCAAGCAATTCACTCACTCCCGTCTCTTTACGTTTTTTCATCTCATCTTTAAGTGTTTTGATCGCATCGTGTACCGCTGGTCCGAACAATTTTTCCAACTCTTCAATCGGAAGACGTGTTGATCCCTCGATGATTTTTCCCTCAGCGTCAAATTTCGCCGGAGATTCGGTCGGAGGAATATAATATACGTTCGGTTGTGTTCCGTAATCAGAACGGAGACCCAATGCTACTTTGTATTTGTGTACCAATTTGTACACTTGTGACTCTTCATCATCCAAGAAACCTACGAAACGGATACGTCCGACACATTGTTGCGCACACGCCGGTGGAAGACCTTGCTCGATACGCGGGAAACAAAGGATACATTTCTCTGATTTAGAGATTTTCGGATTGAAATAGATTTTTTTGTAAGGACATCCCGCGATACAATAGCGATACCCTTGACAACGATCCAAGTCAACCAAGACAACCCCGTCTTCTTCACGTTTGAAGATTGCGTCACGCGGACATGCACTCAAACAGCCCGGATTTGTACAGTGGTTACAAATACGCGGCAGATAGAAGAAATAGTTGTCTTGCGGGAATGCACCGGCACCTTGGTCCTCATCCCAGTTTGGTCCCCAAGTCGGAGAAACGTGTGGATGGAAATTATTGCTATCACTCATACCGCCCATCAATGATTCATAGTTGTAATCCCAAGGTACCCCGTAATCGGCTTCAAGATTTGGGATCACGCCCGGCTGGAGGTCACCCGCAGCGTCAAATCCGCCGCCAAGCTCCATCCAGTTTTTTGGATAACCCGTACCCGGATAGGTCTCGACGTTATTCCAATACATATATTCACGACCGTTACGGTTCGTCCATTGCGTTTTACATGCTACGGTACATGTTTGGCACCCGATACATTTGTTCAGGTCCATTACCATTGCTAATTGTCTTTTAGACATCTAAACCCCTTAATACTGTACGTCTTTAGCTTTTTCGTAGTTAACCGCGCCATCGTATGCGTATTGGTTACCATCCCACAGACCACCAAATTTGAGGTGACCCCATCCGTCTGCCATTTCAAGAAGGTTCAATGATGTCGGTACAACTTCATTGTGCCCTTTGTTTTTCAAATACATGTACGGTTCCCATCCATGCTCCATAACCAATCCATCCGCCGGTGCAGAAGAGGAGAGTTTCGCCATTGCATAGAACTCACCGAGTGCATTATAGATACGGATCGTATCTCCATCCTTAATTCCTTTTGCTTCCGCTACTTTACGGTTCACTTGCACTGCAGGAACACCGCGTTGGAGGCGGAGAAGGGTACGTGACGTTTTATAGTTCGAGTGGATTGACCAACGAGCGTGCGGTGTCATGAATACGTACGGATAGTCTTTGGACTGAGGACGGATCCCTTCCATACCGGTATTGGTTGCCGCACCCATTTTAATGTACATATCATGGTCAACATAGAACGTTTGACGACCGGATAGTGTTTCAAGACGCTCAAATTTATAGAGGTTGAACTCCATAGAGCTGTACGGACGGTCAGAGTACAACGGAGAAGATTTCGCCGCTTTTTCATTAATGAGCAAGAATCCACCCACTTTGTACATTTTCTCCATCGTCCATGGCTCATACTGCTCACATTTTTCCAACGCCGCTTGTACTGCCATTTTATCCGTACCAAGGTAGTTTTCACCTGCACCCTCAGATTCTGGGTCTGTATTGGTGAACTCTTTATGGAAAATCGTCAAATCGTGGAAACCCGGTTTCGCGTATTTCGGATGATCTTTAACTTTCGCTTTGTCGATATTCTCCGGTCGGTTTGCCAACTCTTCCATTTTTTTAGCAAGGAGAGTAAACATTGACCACTCATCCATCGCTTCACCGACATTTTTAATGTTTGCAACCGGCTGAGCCAAGTTGGTAAAACGGTGGTAACCCGGAGAGGTACGCAAGTCATACACTTCGTAATGCGATTTTGCCGGAAGCAATACGTCAGCATATTGTGCCGCTTCAGACATACGGTAATCGACATAACCGTAGAATTTGGTTTTCGAAAGGAACGCTTTGCGATATTCGTTACCTTTGTTACGGCGGAATTTAGAATCGGCTACGATAAGTGCACAATCCGGTTGCCACCATGGTTTATTCACGTTTCCGTGATGTGATTCCAAGTTTTCGGTATTGTTTTTACCGTGACCGAGCATCTCTTCGAGAACAGCCATGTACTCTTTTTTAGACATACCGTTTTGAGCACGTTTAACATCATCATCACCGAAGTACTGATCAAATGTTTTGAGTCCGTCACCGAATACGAATTCTCCGACAAACCCTGAACCGAAACGAGCGTTGTACTTACCGCTGAATCCACCGAGAACACCAAGACCTGAAAGGGTAAATTCATTTTCGGTATTCAATCCGCC
>NZ_JAEMQA010000035.1 GCF_022759005.1 Sulfuricurvum sp.
AATAGCAGAGAGCTTCGGAACGACCGAACTGAGCATAAACGAAACCGTGAGGATGGAAACGGCTACGATAAATCCAGGGTAAATAAATGCTTTAGTAAGCTGAGCTCGGATTTGATCACCTACTTGGATATAAGAAGCCAATTCATTCAAGACGGTTGCGAGAACACCACGATCTTCACTGGCACGAAGCGTCCCTAGATAAAAAGAGGGAATCGTATAGATATTCTGGGTCTCAAGCGCGGCCGATAAGCTTTTCCCCTCATCTAGCAAGGTGATCAAAGAGGCAAAGAAACGTTCTGTTTTGGGTTCATTTCGATATTGGCGTTCCTGAAGTGAAAGTGCCCGTATCAACGGTACTCCTGCTCGCAAATAAACCGCCAAATCACGACTGATACGGGTTAAAAGGGATGAGGGGATCGCTCTGGTACCGAATATCCCGAACAAATCAATCAATGATCCTTCATGAACCTTCAAAGAGGAGTAGATAATCCCCTGCGCTCGGAGCTGGCGTTTGGCTTCATCCAACGAAGCCGATTCCAGTATACCGCTGATCTGTACTCCCTCAGAGTTCAACCCTTTGTAGACAAATTCCATTAAATCTCTTTAACACCGACGCGAAGTATCTCTTCCAACGTCGTCTCATGTGAGATCAAAAGGTCTTTCAGCTGATCGGCTAAAAATGCCATAGATCCTTTCATCGCCGTACGAAGTTCTACGTCATTTTCACACTGTTTCATCAATGTCTGGACATTTTCATCCATCATTAGTAATTCACCTACGGCAATACGGCCGCGATATCCTGTCCCTCCGCATGAAGGGCAACCGACACTTTTTGCCACGATTGTTTCAATCGGCAAATCAAGATCTCGAGCATCAATAGGATCGATCGGGTGAAGTTCATAGCACTCCGTACATACTTTACGTACCAAGCGCTGTGCCAATACCCCTAAAAGCGTGGAGGTAACCATAAACTTATCCACACCCATATCCACAAGACGAGTAACAGCTGATGTCGCATTATTCGTATGGAGCGTCGAAAAAACCAGATGTCCAGTCATTGCCGCTTGAATCGCGATCTGAGCGGTTTCGCCATCACGAATCTCACCAACGAGAATAATATCGGGGTCTTGGCGCAAAATAGAGCGCAGCCCTTCGGCAAACGTCAAACCGATTTTAGAATTCACTGCTATCTGGCTGACATGTGTGGCATCGTATTCGACTGGGTCTTCGATCGACATCACATTTTTCTCTGGGCCCGAAAGTCGCTGGAGAAAAGAGTGGAGCGTGGTTGATTTTCCGCTTCCGGTCGGTCCGGTCACGAGAATAATCCCATGCGAAAATTTGAGCAGTTCGTAAAAACGTTCCGTTGTAGAACGATTAAATCCGAGTTCTTCCAATCCAGGAATAGACGCGGCATGCATGAGCAAACGCATAACAACCCGTTCACCGTGATAGGTAGGGAGAACCGATACACGTACATCCAGCGATTTCCCGGCGATTTTGATCTGCGTACGGCCGTCTTGCGGGAGACGTTTTTCTGCAATATCGAGGTTGGAGATGACCTTGATACGGCTGATGACCAAACTGATAATCGATTTATCCAGATCGATATGTTTGGATAATACACCGTCAATACGAAAACGCACTTCCCCTTTTTTCTCATGAGTTTCGATATGAATGTCGCTGGCCCGACGTTTGAGCGCCTGATAAAAGATAGTGTTGACAAATTTTATGATAGGCGCGGATTCTTCACTTGTAAGCAAATCAGAGGAGTTTTTCAAAAAATCGATTAGTGAGAGTTCATCCTCATACGGCTCTTCTTGGGATGCACTTTGAGTCAGCTCACTATCGGTTTTAAGCTCTAAAAACTTCAGATACAGAGTCTCATACGTTTGCTCGTCCAAATGGGCAAGCGGAAGGTCCAGAGAGAGCCTGTTATACGACGAGAGAGCCGTAGCCGTATCACGTGAAGAGAGAATGGCATACTTTTGTTCATTGATCTCAGCAAAAAGCAAACCCTCACGTATGGTTTCAAACGGATCAATACCCTCTGGGATAAACGCGAGGGCATTGACCTCGGAAAAAAGAGGAATTTGAACCATTTTAATGCTGTTCCTTAACATTTTTTACTACATCGTCTATATATTTTTGTTGAATTTTATCCAACTCATCCAACTGGGTTCGAAGCGTCGCCAAGTCGGTACTTTTATCAAGAATATAGGGGGTTAAAATAATGACTAAATTAATTTTGTCATGCGATGTCGCTTTGTCTTTGAAAAGATTTCCTAAAACAGGTATATCTCCTAAAAAAGGGACTTTTGTAGCACTGCTGTCGTATTTATCTTTAATCAGACCACCGATAATAACGCTCTCTCCGTTACTGACGATTGCAGATGTTTTCACCTCTCGCTTGGTAGTACTCGGCAATTGAAGGTTGGTATTGGAAGCATCGATATCTTCGAGCTTGGTTTCAACCGCTAAAAGGACTTTATTGTCATTCGAAAGCCGAGGTTTAATCTTGAGCGTTAACCCAATATCCTGACGCGTATAACTCGATTGTGTCAACCCGGTTCCTGTCAGAGTTGTTCCTGAACTGATCGATTCAGTTTTACCCACATAGATAGATGATTCTTGGTTATCAATACACAAGATAGAGGGCTCAGAGAGGATATCAGCTGCACCGTTGCTGTTAAGTAATGAGATGCTGGCACCGAGCGCAATTCCTGAGCTCAAAGTAGGAATCGTTATGTTAGAAAGAAGCACTGAATCGAGATTGATCGCACCTGTTTTACCATTACCCAGAGCCGAATTAAATGAAAATATCCCGCCTGAACCAAAAGACCCTCCGGAGAGGCCGTATTTGAATCCCACTTCCTGAGCTTTACTTTCACTGATTTCAATAATTCTAGCCTTGACATAAACCTGCTGACGATCTCCGTCAAGTCCCTGAATGGTGGGCAAGAGTGTTTTAAAAAGATCGTCACTGCTGATAATAATCAACGAATTCGTCGTCTCATCACTCGCAATACTCGGAGGCTGCTGCCCGGGAGAAAGGGTCATTTTAGCGATAACCGTGTTGAGAGTGGTAACAAGATTTTTTGCATCGGCATTTTTGAGCTGTATCAGATGGGTATAGTTTGCCGTTGTTTCATCGCGTATATCTATCGCATTTACCAGCTTACGTATCGTCTTGATATTAGCAGGAAGATCAGTCACGATCAGGGAGTTAGACTCTTTTGATGGTATGACTTTGCCGTTCTTGCTGGAGAAGTTTTTTACTTTTACAGCCATAGTTTCAGCCATGGCATATTTTAGTTGCAGTATTTCCGTTTGCAACTGCGGAATATCGCTTTTAGCCATGAACGGAACATTCATCGAAGCAGCATCAGCGCTTTTAACAATAGAATAGTATCCTGCACCGGAATCGATCATTGTCATTCCACGCGCTTCAAGGGTTGTTTGAAGAAGAGTGAAAAGGTCTTCCCTATGAATCGGATGATTTCCTGCATAACTGATTTTTCCACTAACATCTTCGGTAACAAAAATGTTTTTATGGCTGAGTCTCGCTACTAATTTTATAAAATCACCCATCTCCATACCATCAATAGCAATGCTGGCTTTATCATTATTTACCGTATCAGCAGCATACATAGAGCTGAGTGTAAATAGAAAAACGATCAAAAGATTAACGGCTAATTTCATATTCAAGATCCTTTGGCTGATTATTACGTAGAACAGTAATTTTAATGGCGGAATGGTGTAATCCCGTCTGATATGCCGCAAATACGGCTACATAAGAGTCAAGAGGCTTATTATCCACACCGGTGATAATATCCCCTTTTTGAAGTCCGAGAAGTGCAAATGGTGTCCCAAGTGCAATCTCATCGACTCTGAATCCCACTATTTTACCTTGTTGTACCACTTCATTAATCGTAATATTTTTCCAGGTCTCACCCATATTTTCACTATAACGATCAATCGTTGAACGAGGGATTGCAAAATTTGAGGCGGTTGCAGTTTCATCTGGAACGTAAGAGGTAACCGACTCTTTAAGGTTGAGATGTCCCTCTTCTCCCAAACGCAGTACCATCCTCTGTCCATAAGCTGTAAATACGGCCTGTACCGGAGTGACATTGACAAGTCGATATAGATTTTTGTACATCGCACCCTTATCAACAAACGTAGTTGCAGTATTATCATTCACAGCGACAAAAGAGTGCGAGCCATCCATATAAACGGCATTTAAATGATGAGGAACAGGTGTGAGGACATCTTTGATAACTTTTTTCATCACAGCTCCATTGCCATCAAAATGAAGGGCAAAAAGCTTTCCAAGATGGTACGGCTCGAAAAAAGGGATGATTTCACTCCGCGGATGCTCAAGCGAGGTCGAATTTAAGAACGGCAAAAGAGCCGTTGAAAAGCTCATAGCGATAACGACCGGAAGAGCTATACGGTTGATCGCACTCAGGGTGTGGTCATTAAAAAGAGGTTTCATAGACCAGTCCTTTATCCGATTTGTGTAACTTTGCCAGTAAAAGCGGATAACTACGCATAATCTGAGATGGCTCAAAAATTATTTCAAGCCGCTGACTTTTCAGATCAATCTCTCCATGAACAGGACCGAATCCACCCTCCCCTTCGATAACAATGCTCAGTGGATGCAATAGGCTGTAGGTAAATGTCAAATAATCAATCCCCCCAGGGAAAAGCGAGGAGAATTCACCGCTAAAATTTAGCGACGTGATTGTTGCGCGATTAAAAAAGATCAATGGAATAATCCGGATATGTTCGATTGTCCCGATCGGCATTGAATCCAATAAAAGAGATGCATCACGGACATCCAAATAGAGCAAACGATCATTCACCCTCTCCCCGTTTAAATACAAATGGGTAGATGAAAGAGCCTCTTCCGCTGAATAATAGATATTTGCTTTCGGCAAAAGGATGATGATTGCCAAGAACAATAGAGCCGCAAATGAGAGAATTTTTTTCATTGCTCAATCTCCACACTGATAGTTCCTACATTAGTATTTCGAGACAACACAAGTTTAGTAATCACAAAAGGGGCGTTCAATAATGTTGAAACGATTCGGTCGAAGTCATTGCCTGAGAGATTGCCAAACTCTAGATAAAGACTCTTTTGTCTTTTTTCCTGACGAATCAGCGAAGGATGGGCAAGCAGAAAATCGGTCTTTTGTTTTATTTCAGGTGAATTTCCCCATCGTGTTTTTAGTGATGACAACCGCTCAAATGTTTGTACGCTTGCATCACGCTGAGCTGCCGCTTCATTCAAAAGCGAATGCTCATGCATCATCCATCCGGTGGCGATAGTGATAGCGATAAACGACAATCCGACTACGAGAGTGGCAGGGTCAAATTGAGCTTTCATTGAATACTCCCTTCAACCGAGTTATCTTTGATCGTCACGGTATTGGTTTTTAGAGATTTAACCACACTATCGCGTACTTTCTCCGCATTCTGCGGTGAAGGGGTAGAAATTTTAAAATGCACGGATCCGTTTTCATAGGAAAGTGTCGTTACATACTCACCTAAAACCGTTCCCGATACCGTATTTGAACCACCCGGAACCAATAGAAGATTACGATCACCCGGCTTGGAACCTGGAACGAGAACAATCCCATTCGTAACTGGAGCAGGAACGGCTGGAGGTGCTGCACTCAGCAAATCGGTATTGTTATTTTCCAAAGTCAACGTCGAAAATGCGGCAACTATTTTACGCAATTTCATCTGCTGTGATTCTTTTTTTTCCCATGATGAAGCAAGTGCATCCAGTTCCATTTGGGTTGCAGGAAGATGTTGCTCGATTTTCATTTGTTCTTGCTCATCTACAATCTTTTCTGCTTCACGATAAAAATATCCCCCTTGTATCAGAAGGTTGATGAGAATGATGAGTGAAAGAGAGACTG
>NZ_JAEMQA010000070.1 GCF_022759005.1 Sulfuricurvum sp.
ACCACGAAAGTGTCTTGGATTCAAGACACCTTATGAAGTGTTTTATGGTAAGATTCCGGAAGCAAGTTAAAAAGCATAGGTGTTGCACTTATGGCTTGAATTGGCGAAACTCTAATATGGGCTACTTCTAAAAAATTCAGAGGAGTCTAAATATGATTTTAAAGGATTAATATTTGTATTTATCTCGATTAAGTACCTTGCTACTTTTTATGGTTCCAAACTTGTTTGGCGCAACACTCACTATAGAGACAGCAATTAATCAATTTGTTAAGAACAATTTTGATCTTCAAATCGCACGACAAGAAGCTGATAAATCTAAAGCAGATTTAACAACGGCGCAACTCCATCCTAATCCAATACTTTCCGGATCCTATAATTCTTTAGATGTTATGCACCATTTGAGTGATACATCTGCTGCATCGGCTGCATCAACAATACTTCATATTGATTATCCAATTGAGCTAGGTGGAAAACGAGCCCACAGAATTGAAACAGCTAATGAAGGTATTTCTTATGCGAACGTATTATTTGAAGAAACAAAAAGAAAACAATTCTTTACTTTAATAAATGCGTATTATCAAGTGCAGGCCGATGAAGCAGATTTGACAAATGCAATTGCCAATAGTCATGATTTCAGAGATTTACTCGTTATTGCGCAAGCCAAACTTGATCATGGTTTTTTAAGTCAGATGGATTTTGAAAAACTTCAATTACAAGCGATTGATTATGAGAATGATGTTAATGCTTACAAAGCTGCACTATCTTCCGATATGGAAGCCTTAGCCTTTTTACTTTCTATGAATGTTAAAGATGTGACTTTGTCTCCATTGGTTTTACCGGAAGATTTTTCAAAATCGGTAGATGAACTTATCCTAAACGCACAACAAAATCGATCCGATTGTTTAGCTGCGCAACAAAATATCAAAGTTGCCAATGCTTCGGTTGAACTTGAAAAAGCTAATTCAATTCCAGATCTTACTCTCGGTATAGAAATGGAAAATTATGCACCGACATATTCTAATCCTCTTGTGGGCATTAGCGTTGCAATCCCTTTACCCATTTATGATCGCAATCAAGGAGCCATTCAAAAGGCTCGCATAACAACTCTTCAAGCTGCAACGCAAAAATCGAAAATTTTATATCAAGCTGCTTCGGAAGTTCGACAGGCATATATTCACTATCAGTCACAACTGGACATCTATGCTTCTATGCAACGCGGATTTGAATCAGCAAGAAAATTAAAAGAAAAACAAGAAAAAATATTTGCATTCAAGGGAATTTCCATTCTTGAACTTTTAGATGCGCAAAAAAGCTATCGTGAGTATCAAACAAACATGACAAAATCGATTGTCGAGTTGCACATTGCTTTGGCCAACCTGAAACTCTATTCAGGATTACCCCTTATCGATTCAAAAGGATATTAATGCGTTTTCTATACTTTACTATTTCGTGCGCAGTAGGTTTCCTTATGCTCACCGGTTGTGATAAACAACACCAATCATCTACTCAAAAAGTAGTCGAATCCGCGGTGCCGGCTATTGCTATGGTTTCACCGCAATTCGGTACTTTTACTACTCAAATATTGGCTACGGCGTCCATTCAACCCGCACCTGATGGGATTGTATCGATTACAGCTCCCGTTACCGGAACTGTTAGTAAGATTCACGTAGCCATCGGCGAAAAAATATCCAAAAATTCTCCACTAATCACCATACGATCTTCTGACGTGAGTGACGTACATAGTGACCGATTATCAGCAAAAGCAGCCTATATGCAGGCAAAGCAATCCTATACTATGAATCAGGAACTATTCAAACTAGGTGCTATTACGGCCAATGACCTTGCACTCTCTTTAAGCAATCTTCAGCAAGCTGAAGCAACGGAAAAAGGACTGTCGCAAAAACTCAATTATTATGGCGCCTCTTCTGATCAGACTTTGACACTACATTCTCCGATAAATGGTGTTGTATATGAAATTGGGACACATTTGGGAGAAAAGATAAGCAATGATACAGCACAACCCCTAATGAAAATTGCCGATACTCATAAAAAAATTGTGGTTGCAACTGTGTATGAAAAAGACCTTTCTGCTTTTTATGTAGGTAAACAAGTGGATATAAAGTTGGATAATGACGAAGCTACACCGATCAAAGGAACAGTAACTTATATAAGTGATGTACTTGATCCTGAAAATAAAACAAATAAAGTCTATATTCAGCCTTCAACTGATGTTCCACAGCTACGTATAAATATGTTTGTTAATATTTCTGTAAGTACTGACATAAAAGATGTTTTCCGTATACCAAAAAAATCATTGCTTTTTAAAGAAGGCAAATTTATTGTTTTTATAAAAAATAAAAACCGGTTTGTTCCCCTGAATGTTAAGCTCATCAGCGATGATCCAAAAGATGATTTTTCTCTTGTCAAAGGGATAACTGCTAATACTCAAATTGCTCTCGAAGCTATCGCTTTGGAGAAAGAATAATATGCGCCGGCTTGCTGATTTTTTCATAGATAACTTTTTAGCTGTATTATTATTTACAGTCATAACCGTCGTAGTAAGTATAGTTGTAGTTCGTGATCTTAACATTGAAGCATTCCCCGATCCTGCTCCTCCGATTTTGGAAGTTGTTACTACCGATGAAGGACATTCTGCTGAAGAGATAGAAAAACAAATCACGACTCCTTTGGAAATAGCTCTAGCCGGAATGCCCGGATTAGAAAATATTAACAGTGTTTCCTTGTATGGATTGTCTGATATTAAGTGTAAATTCTCTTATAATGATTCCTATAAAGATGCTCGCCAAGAAGTCCTAAACCGTCTTGCACAAGCACAAAGCGATATTCCAGCTGATGTATCTCCTCAAATTACCCCTAACGCGATCGGTGAAATTATGCGCTATCGTATAGTTGGAAATCGCAGTATGAGCGAATTACGCACTTATCAAGACTGGGTTGTATCGCGTTATCTCAAAACTGTTCCCAATATTGCTGATATAGGGAGTTATGGGGGAACGATAAAAGCTTATTCTGTAGTAGTACGTCCAAATGACCTCATTAAATACAAAATCCCATTAAGCAGTGTTATCCAAGCGCTGTCTAATAGTAATGTCAATGTTGGCGGACGAGTATTGGAATTTGGAGATCAATATTATACGATTCGTGGAATAGGGCTGATTAAAACAATCAGTGATATCGAAAATACAATTGTTACAACAATAAATGATCGTCCGATTTATGTTAAAAATATTGCGGATGCATCCATTTCCAGTATGCCACGCACAGGGATCGTCGGGCTCAATGGGGCTGATGATGTTGTTATGGGTGTTGTTGTTTTGCGCAAGAATGCACCAAGTGTATCTGCTATGAATGAGTTGCATAAAAAAATCGATGAGCTAAATAATGGAGTTCTTCCAAAAGACATTAAAGTTGTCCCTTTTTACGATCGGCAGGATCTACTTCATACCGTTGTTGATAAACTTAAAGAGACAGCATCGACTGGAATGATTTTGGTTTTTGTCATCATTCTTTTATTTTTAGGCGATTTACGTGCAGCATTTATTGTAGCAGCTATTATCCCAATGTCTCTTCTTTATACACTCGCGCTTATGGCCAATCAGCAAGAATCGGCGAATTTACTCTCATTAGGAGCCATTGACTTTGGGATTATTGTAGACATACCATTGATTGTAATCGAAAACTATTTTCGTCTCAAACATCAAGGCCGACAACATATCCCTGCGATCCAGGAAACAGCAGCCGAAGTCGGTAAGCCGATTCTATTTTCAATTCTAATAATCTTTCTTGCATTTATCCCACTTTTCGCGATGAAGGGGGCAGAATCACAAATTTTTCTTCCAATGGCAAAAACATACGTATACGCAATCGGTTTCGCCACATTCTTGACGTTTAGTTTTCTTCTTGCAAGTAAATATACTTTTTTACTTCATTCGCATGAAAAAGTCTTACCGTTTTTAGTTTGGGCAAAAATAAAATATATGAAAATTATTTCTCGTATTACAAGTAAAATTGCTGTTATGGCGACCGGTGCCATATTGGTTCTGACACTCTTGATTGCAAATATTCTCGGTGCCGAGTTTTTACCTAAAATGGATGAGGGGAACCTATATATACGTGCTATTTTCCCATATTCAATCAGTCTGAACAAAAGCTATGAAAACTCAAAAATAATCCGTGACATTTTGCGTAAATATCCTGAAGTACAGACTGTTCAGTTTCAAGCCGGACGTCCTGAAGACGGGACTGATCCCACCGGACCATTTAATACAGAATATTTTGTAAAACTTAAAGATTATAAAGAGTGGCATCGCGGTATTACCAAAGAAGCACTCGAAAAGGAAGTTAGAATAGCGCTTGAAACCAGATTTCCCAGTGCAGATATAAGTGTCTCACAATACATCGAAGATAATTTAGCTGAAGCAATGTCAGGAGTCAAAGGTGAAAATTCTGTCAAGATTTTTGGCGATGATCTTTATATACTTGATCGATTAGCAAAAGAAGTCGAAAATAAAATCAAAAAAATAGATGGTGTCACAGATGTCGGCATTTTTAAAGAGACCGGACAGCCAAATTTGATTATTGAAGTAGATCGTGAACAAGCCGCTTTATACGGAGTAGATGTCGTTGATTTAATGGATATAGTCTCTTCGTCACTGGATGGTCGAGCGATAACCAAAATTATTGAGCAAGACAAACGTTTTGATCTCGTGGTCCGCTTTCCTAGTGCATACCGTAAAAGCATAGAAAACATTAAAGAGATTCCTATCATTTTGGATCATGGCAGAATTATTCCTCTTTCAAAAATAACCAAGATTTATTACGATACTGGAGCTTCTTTTGT
Organism: Sulfuricurvum sp.; assembly: GCF_022759005.1. Classification (GTDB taxonomy): domain Bacteria; phylum Campylobacterota; class Campylobacteria; order Campylobacterales; family Sulfurimonadaceae; genus Sulfuricurvum. Next base: position 4,862 of record NZ_JAEMQA010000070.1, read on the forward strand.
TTATCGTGAAAATTTCAAACGATTTATCCCTATCAAATTTGCGGTTGCTTCTAATGATTTGGCTGGAACAGTTGCCAAAGTACAAACTGCAATCAACACGATAAAAATGCCTGAAGGCTATCTGACGACACTCTCAGGACGTTTTGAACAGATGCAAAGTGCATTTGGACGACTAAAAATAATGGCGCCGGCATCACTATTCTTGATTACTTTGGTCTTGTTCGTCTATTTTGGATCTATTCAGAATACGGTTGTTATCCTTACAGCAGCTCTGTTTTCAGTATTTGGCGGACTTTCATTTCTCCTGCTCTTTCATGAGTCGCTAAGTGTCTCAGCATCAGTAGGATTTATCTCTATCTTGGGCGTTAGCATACTCAATGCTTCCATCTTTGTTATCCATTACTTGCAGCTGCATCAAGAACACGGCGTTCCTATGGAAGATGCAATTACGCAAACTGCTTCTGATAAATTCAGAGCAATTCTTATGACAGGACTTACAGCATCGATTGGATTATTACCTGCGATGCTCTCTACAGGTGTCGGCTCTCAAGTTCAAAAACCTCTTGCAATAGTTGTAGTTGGAGGAATGCTTATTGGGACTTTTATACTCCTAATACTAATGCCACCTTTGTTAAGGTTTGTAAAAATAAAAAAATATTAAGTATGTTCGTTTGTCAGTTATTGAGAGCGTATATCTCAGAAGCTTCGCTAAAATATCTATAGCGATGTTCAAACTTCTTGGTATCAAAAAAGATCGTCTCTTAGCAATATCATCAGCTTCTGACTGGGAGTGAGCTTCAATATGATGTTCACAAGGAGTTGTAAAAGATTCAAAATGGTACAACCGTCATTCCCAAAATTTAACTCCAATTCAAGTCATAAGTGCAACAGTGAGAGTCACTGGAGATAAAGGTTAACTGC
>NZ_JAEMQA010000095.1 GCF_022759005.1 Sulfuricurvum sp.
GCATTGGATGAGTTGCGAAACGACTCTTTGTCCCCCGTTTCGACAATTTTCCCCTCAAAGAGCATCGCATAATTGTCTCCTGCTTTGAAACTCTCGGCAATATCATGGCTGATCAGGATCGACGTCATACCGATCTCATCGCGCAACCTGCAAATCATCTGGGTAATAAAGTCACTGGTGACGGGATCGAGTCCGGAGGTGGGTTCATCATACAAAATGACTTCCGGCTCTAGCGCAAGCGTACGCGCCAAACCGACACGTTTTCGCATACCGCCGCTCAACTCTTCGGGATAGAGAGATTTAACAATTTGTGGATCGAGTCCTACCATACGCAGTTTCTCATCAATTTTATACTCAAGCTCTTTAGATGTCAATTTTTGGTGCTCGTTTATCGGAAATGCAACGTTCTCACGTATATTCATACTGTCAAATAGTGCTCCGCTTTGAAACAAAAATCCGATCTTTTTACGTATCTCCCGCAATGTCGTTTCATCTGCCTGATCGATATTGGTTCCCTTATAGGTGATTGTTCCGCTATCGGGTTTGAGCAATCCCACTATATGCTTAATAATCGTCGATTTACCGCCCCCGGATACACCGAAAATAACCGTTGTTTTACCCTGTTCGATCTCAAGATTTACCCCTCGTAGGATTTCCCGTTTCCCGAAACGCTTGGTGACATTCTCGAAGCGAATCATTTTTTTACCGCCATAAGGTAGGCTCTACGGCTAAAGAGGATAATCAACATCACCAACAACATTTTAAAATCGATCTCGCTCGCTTTGTGAAGCGCTTCAAAAGAGTTATCGATAGCCGACTCTCCACGTGCTTGATACTCTAAAATTTTTGGGGTATAAACGGCACTGAAAAGTAATAACGTCCCGACAGAACCCAAAGCGCTCAAAATGGCAATTTTATCTATCTGCATCACTTTATATCGGGCAATTTCATAGATAACAATAACAACGCTCATAAAATAAGCCCAATAGCTAAAACGATGGAATATTTCGCCCATAATTTTTCCCTCTTCGTAACGAGACAATAACGGCAAGGTCAGATAAATTTCCGAGTGAAAAACGACAGCGGCAACAAATGCCCCCAACACCAAAACAGCACCCGCTGTCATAGCAATAAGTAAAAGATACGTAACATCTATGAGTGCTTTTTTATTATTCATTTTGTTCCTTTAATACGCTCAGGGAATAAAATCCCTAAGCTACGTTAACACTATGTTCTCTTCGGCAGAGTGCCCTCGCGCATTTGCGCTTTTTCATTCTCTAAATTTTTAAAATAAATCCCCGATCTAACGAGGCTAAATCTTTATAAAATTCCAACGATTGTACCGAAAATGATTTTAGATATTCCTGCACTTTAGTTCGTTGATCAAATCCCATCTCGCACACAAACATCGGTATCTGACGCGCATACACCTCATCCAATAAACGACGGATGATCTCATCTCCGATCTCCCCTCCAAAAAGAGCATTTTGGGGTTCGTATGAGAGATTGGACTCCAACGAAACATCGTTCGCGATATAAGGAGGATTGGAGACTAATAGATCAATCGGCTCGTCTACACACGAAAGCAAATCCCCTTCACGCAGTTCAATCCGATTTGTCAGATTGAACAGTTCAATATTGCGGCGTGCAACCGCCAACGCTTTGGGAGAGATATCGACTGCAATAAAACGGGCATTCGGCAAGTGTCGTGCTAACATAATCGATATAATCCCGCTCCCGACTCCCACTTCGACAATCGTAATCGCCTCTTTCGACGAAATACGTGCCACTATTTCATCAATCAGATGCTCCGTCTCCGGTCTTGGGATCAACGCCCCCTCATCGATATAAAACGTTTCACTATAAAAACTGACCCGATTTGTCAAATACTCCAACGGAACGTTTGCACTGCGCCTTTCAATCCATTCAATGAGCTTTGGATCATTATCGTCTATCATATCCTCTTGATGGGTTATAAAATACAGAATATCTTTTTCTAAAAAACCCATGAGAAGAAGTTCGGCCTCACGTCTAGGAGATTCCACGACTCCTCGCAAACGCTGTGTAATCTCTTCGTGAAGCTCTTTTAATCGTTTGGACATGGATCGGCATATCCTTCATCTGAGTCATTAACATGTATGTTGTAACCCAATGCACGAAGACGATCGACTACAGGGGGATGTGTCGTATGAAAAAATCGGTACAATGGATGGGAAAGAGGGAAACTTTTATTCTCGCTCACCAATTTTTTGAGAGCATTCACCAAATGTTCCGCTCCTCCTAACTCCGATCCGGTGCGATCCGCTTCGTATTCGTTATGACGGCTCATCATTCCAAACAACGGCATAATGAAAAAACTTACGACCGGCAATAACAAAATAAACAGCATCATAATGATCTGTGGGCTCGGAGAGACCCCTAATTCCATGTACAGCGTTTCAGGTAAATTACCGAAAAGGGCAAACATCCCAAAAAGCATCGCCCCCACCATCGCAATATTTTTATACAAATCGCCGTGTGCGAAGTGCCCGAGTTCGTGACCCAATACCGCAATGAGTTCGGCAGGAGTAAGTTTTTGAATCAACGTATCAAATAAAACAACCCGTTTTGTTTTTCCGATCCCTCCGAAATAGGCATTCAATCTGGCATCCCGTTTGCTCGCATCGCTCACAAAGATGCCGCTGCTCACAAATCCGGTTTTAGTCATCAACTCTTCGATTTTTTCACGTAACTCTCCGTTTTCAAGCGGTGTGACTTTGTCAAAAAACAAGGCACGGATCGTCGGAAAAAACATATTGATCGCGATAACCACGCTCATGATAAAACCAAAACTCCACAACCACCAAACATCGCTTGACGTGATGATCAATGCAACGACCCAGACAACTAACGATCCGAAAAGAACTGTGAGTATCGTACTCATTAGGGTATCTTTGATGAATTGTCCCATTGTTGAACGATTGAATCCGTATTGGGCATCGATTTTAAACTTCGCAACCCAACCGAACGGAAGCATCAAGAGTGAGTTGATTACGATGAGTCCCATCACGGCACCGATTGTTTGCATCATCGGCGATGTAGAAAATAATGCTGTATCAAGCCATGCCATTAAGCCGCCCATCCATACCAGAAACAGAATATACTCGACAAACGTTTCCGCCATAGAGAGTTTCTCTTTGGCTACGGCATACCCTGCTGCATCACTATACTCGCGTTCACCCATCAAAACAGCGCCTTTTCGCTTGATTTGATTGATGTAACCGATTTGCATAACACTCACATAAAGACGGAGAAAAATATAGAACGTGTAAACGGCAATAATGGTTGTAATCATTAAATTCCTTGGTTTAAAACGTGGAATTTTACCATCATTTTACGGGTACTTTACCAATCGACTCTTTCACAGGAAGTGAATCGTTGACATTGTTGTAATAACTCTTAGCAACTGTAAAAATCAGCCCGATCACTATTCCAATCAGGATAACACTCCAGACCACTCGTTTTTTTGACCCTTTGAGGGTATTATAATCGTCAATCGATTCCAATGTAGGTTCGTTCTCTTGCGCTTTCATTGGGTTGCTCCTTGTATTTAATTATCCTAAGAATCTTAACCATGTTAACCTACAAACGGTTAATGAATTACCCCTAAAATGACGCTTTAAGTTTGAATATTATTTTGTTTTTTCGTCAATCACCAACGTCCGTCCAACGTCACCAAGAAATACGAGCGGGAGTTCTCACGGTCAACCTGCGTTGTCCCATACCCTTTCGTAGTCGTGACTATCGACTCATGGGTAATATTTTTGAGATTTAGTCCCATTTTAAATGTCGAGTCTAGCCGTTTTGTCGCATACAGATCCAGCGTTCCGTATCCCTCTTGCGATTCGGAAACGCCGTTTTCATCGACGGGATCATCGTATCCGCCAACATACCGATACGCCGCTCCGTAGGTTAAGCGGTACTCTTTGAGAGTGTGATCAATCCCGACGTTGTAGAGATAATCGCTGGTTCCTTTGATGGTTCGTTTCACACCGTTGCTAACAAGCGACGAATCCTGGAAAGTCCCGTTGGCAAAAACACCCAAACCGCTTACATAGGTATCGAGCGATTTTTTGAGTTCCAGCTCAAGACTCCATAATTTCCCCTGACCTGAATTATAGGGGCGTTGGACATAACGTTCTGATTCAAATGTAGTCATTTTTTCTATTTTGTCACTAATATCGCGATAAAAACCGCCGAGGCTCACAATCCCTTTATCTTCAAAAAAGTGCTCATAACGCACTTCATAACTGAGTGCTTTTTCCTCTTTTAAATTCGGATTTCCGATCGTATCGGGATGGCTAAAATCGTTTTGATACAATGAACTGTCCCTCGAAACCGAAAGTTCATCCAATCGTGGCAAACGGACGGTTTTTGCCACACTTGCACGGAGGTTATCGTTTTCACTCAATTTGTACAGAGCATGGAGTGAAGGAGCGAAATAATCGATTGCGGCACTTTGATCAAATTGGAGGACGGAACGCTCAAAACGGATCCCCGGTGTCAGAACCGCTTTCTCACCGATACTGATTTCATCTTGGACATACCATGCCCCCTTATTTTCTCGCAAACTCTGGTGATCGTCACTACTTTGCACTCCGTTGACAAAATTGGTAACGTCATCACTTTGGTGCAGTTGTTTGAGATCGATACCGGTTTTAATAAAATGTTCATCCAATGCTAACGAATAACTCCCCTCTGCACCGAGTATCCGCAATGTGCTCTCATCTCTTTGTTTGCGGTTCGTAGTACCGTCGTTACTAAGAGTCAATCCGTCCGAATCGTTTTGATGATATTTGAGTTTCCACTCCAGAAGTTCGGTTCCTGAGAGATTATGACTCCCTGAAAATTTGTTCCAAAGCATAAGAGCATCGCCATCATCATTTTGATGAATTGTCTCGGTAGGAGTGCCGTATCGATTTTTAACACTCTCTTTATGATCATCACTTCGGTTAATGGTACCGTCATACATATATTTATCTTTGGAGGTCGGAGTAAAAATCAGCTTCGTGCTTAATCCCAATGCACGAAATTCTCCCTCCGTATCACCATTCTCATGATAGGCATCAGTATCGATCGAAGAAGAGTCGTCTTGATTGTTATCCGAGAGGGTCGCATTGATCATATACGAAAGATTTCCGTTTTTCCCTTCGTGTTGGGCAAATAAAGAGCTCATCGGTTTTCCGCTGTACGCGCCTGCGGTAAGTTTTGCCGTTGTTTTGGTGTTCGATGAGGGTTTTTTGAGGACAATATTGACGATTCCACCCATCGATTCGGCCGTATACTCAGCGGAACCGTTCGTCATCACCTCAATCCGTTCAATCATATCGGGGTTAATCTGCTCCAACGGATTCCCCCGCTTCGTAGGTGTCACCTCTTCTCCGTCGATCAATACTATCGTATACCCTTTGCCGGGAGCGCCTTTTTTCCCTTTGCCGTCACTGATCGTCACACCCGGAGTCCGTTTAAGCATCTCCAATGCGTTCATATCGCCATATTGATTTAGCTCTTCCCCCTTGATGATACGCTTTGCAATGGAGTTATCTTTGCGCTCTTCGATAACACTGTAGCTCTCTTCGACAGCGATTTTATCCAGTTGAAGAATCTCTTCAGCACATGCAAGAGAGAGGGTACAGGTAAGCAGTATAAGGGGACGAGTAATCACGATTTTCCTATAACACATAGATATTAGACTTCTTGCATAACCTCTAAGATGTATTTTTTACACCGTTCTCCCTGAG
>NZ_JAEMQA010000132.1 GCF_022759005.1 Sulfuricurvum sp.
ATCGACTGAGATAAAGGACCTTGGCAAATGAATAAGGAAGCTAAGAGATGAGCTTGTTCGCACCTTTAACGGCGTTAGCACGGCGGCCGTTGTCAAACAACGCATCCACCGCTTCTTGCAACATCCGTTTTTCGTTACGTACGATAATTTCCGGTGCTTCAAGCTCGATAAGACGTTTCAAACGTTGGTTACGGTTAATAACACGGCGATAGAGGTCATTAACGTCCGATACCGCGAATTTTCCCCCATCCAAACTCACCAACGGGCGAAGTTCTGGAGGAAGAACCGGCAATGCGGTCAACATCATCCATGCAGGGTTGTTCCCTGAATTCAAGAATGACTCGATAACTTTCAAACGTTTAACGATCGTTTTACGTTTTGCCTCTGAGTTGGTTGCTCGAACCTCTTCTTTCAAAGCTGAGAAAAGATCAACCAAATCCAATTCGTCGAGCAAATCACGTACCGCTGATCCACCCATCTCTGCTGAAAAACCGCTCTCTCCGTAACGTTGCACGAGGGTACGATATTGTTCTTCGTTCAATACGTCGTATTTGAGAACCGCAGAGGTTTGTTCACCGTCATAATACGCTTCACCGCCGTTTTTAACGATGTACGCTTCGTAATACAACACGCGCTCAAGGTCTTTCATTTTCACACCGAGCAATGTACCGATACGGCTTGGGAGTGAACTCACATACCAGATATGCGCAACCGGTGTGACCAGATCGATGTGTCCCATGCGGGTACGGCGAACTTTGGCAGAAGTAACTTCAACACCACATTTTTCGCACACAACACCTTTGTAGCGCATTTTTTTGTATTTTCCGCACAAACATTCGTAATCACGAACCGGTCCGAAAATTTTGGCACAAAACAATCCGTCACGTTCCGGTTTAAGGGTACGGTAGTTGATAGTTTCTGGTTTTTTTACTTCACCATGGCTCCATGAGAGGATTCTCTCTGGCGAAGCCAAGCGAAATTGAATCTGTTTAATGTCTGTAGGACGATTCTCTTCCGTAACGGAAACCGGTACTAATTTACTCATTGTCATCCACCTCGTCAAAAATCTCAATATCAAGCGCCAATGATTGGAGCTCTTTGGTCAATACGAATAGCGTTTCTGGGATACCGGATGCCGGTACACTTTCACCCTTCGTAATCGCTTTGTATGCACGGACACGTCCATCAACGTCATCCGATTTAATTGTCAACATCTCTTTAAGTACTGCAGAAGCACCGTATGCTTCAAGAGCCCATACTTCCATCTCCCCAAAACGTTGTCCACCGAAGAGTGCTTTACCACCGACCGGTTGTTGTGTTACAAGAGAGTATGGTCCGGTTGAACGGGCGTGTACTTTCTCATCAACCAAGTGGTGAAGTTTAAGCATATACATGTATCCGACATTAACACGCTCTTTCATTTTATCGCCGGTTTTACCGTCATACAATTCCATTTTACCGTCGGTATCCAATTTTGCCAATTCGAACAATTTAGCAAACTCAGCTTCGGTAACCCCTTCGAAAATAGGCGTTGCGAATTTAACCCCTTTTGACCAGTCTTGTGCATAGCCCAGGAGTGTTTGATCGTCCATTTCACCCAACGCTTTTTTAGCATCCATTAGCCCTGCTACGTCCGCGAAAGAGATCATTTTTGCACGAAGTTCACCGATAAACTCTTGTTGTTTTGCCTCAAAAATGTCTTGCAATTGAAGACCGAGTTCTTTACCGACCATACCCAGATGCATCTCAAGGATCTGCCCGATGTTCATACGAGACGGTACCCCGAGCGGATTCAAACAAACGTCAACGGATCGACCGTTTGCCATGTACGGCATGTCAACTTGAGGAACGATCGTAGAGACGATACCTTTGTTCCCGTGACGCCCCGCCATTTTATCCCCGACTTTAAGTTTACGTTTTGTCGCGATATACACTTTTACGTACTTAACAACACCGTTTGGAAGGATGTCGTCTTTTTCCAAAATAGAGAGTTTCTCTTCGTGTTCGTCACGGAATTTTTTCTTCTCTTTTTGGAAATGGTTTTTGGTTTGGTTGTATTTCTCTTGAATATCGTCGCTAAATGCTTTAACAACGTTATTCATTGCAAAACGGTTAACCTCTTTGAGATCGTCTGCTTTGATAGTTTCACCCGCTTTGTACTCATTACCGTTGATGCTTACATCGCTAAGCAACGGATGTTTTGTCAACAATGAAACAATACGGAGCATCTCTTCTTTGTCGATCATCAAAAGGCGGTCATAGTGTTCGCGTTCAAGTTCATCACGCTCTTGTTTTTCAAGTTCAAGCGTACGCGGATCTTTGTCGTATCCTTTTTTAGTGAATACTTTAACGTCAACGACAACCCCTTCCATACTTGGTGTACAGTAAAGTGATTTATTGACAACGTGACCCGCTTTTTCACCGAAAATTGCGCGCAGTAGTCGCTCTTCCGGAGTCGGTTTTACTTCACCTTTCGGAGAGACTTTACCGACAAGAATCATCCCGCCTTTAACGTACGTACCGATTTTGACGATACCGCTCTCATCCAAATGCGCCAACTCATCATCACGAACGTTCGGGATGTCACGTGTGATCTCTTCGACACCGTGTTTAAGTTCTCGTGCTTCCGCCTCTTTCTCATAGATATGAACCGAGGTGAACGCATCTTCGCGAATCATGCGCTCAGACATAACGATCGCATCCTCGAAGTTATATCCGTTCCACGGCATGAACGCAACAAGGGCATTGATACCGAGTGCCAATTCACCTTTGTCCATATTCGGACCATCAGCGATAATTTGACCTTTTGTAACAAATTGACCTTGTTTAACAATCGGTTTTTGCAAGAACGTCGTATTTTGGTTGGTACGAAGATTTTTTTGCAACGGATAATAATCGATGAATGTTCCGTCTTCATCTTCACCCATAACATAAATGTGTTTTGAATCAACTTTTTCTACAATACCGCTGCGCTTAGCTTTAACACATTCCCATGAATCGCGAGCAACCAATTTCTCGACACCCGTTCCGACCATCGGCGCTTCAGGGCGTAACAACGGCACCGCTTGACGTTGCATGTTCGATCCCATCAATGCACGGTTCGCATCATCGTGTTCCAAGAACGGAATCAAGCTTGCCGCAACCCCGACAACCATGTGCGGAGTCAAATCACGAAGTTCGCACTCTTTTGGTGATTTGAGGATAATCTCGCCGTCTTGACGAATTTCAACCAAATCATCCAAGAAGTTACCGTTTTCATCCACACGGCTTGATGCCGCAGCGATGATTTTCCCCTCTTCTTGAGTAGCTGTTAAATAGACCACTTCATTGGTAACTACGCCATCTTTGACAACGTTGTACGGCGCTTCGATAAAGCCGTGTTCATTAACTTTTGAATAGGTAGCCAACGTGTTGATCAAACCGATGTTTTGACCCTCAGGCGTCTCAATCGGACAAATACGACCGTAATGCGTCGGGTGAACGTCACGCACTTCAAATCCGGCACGCTCTTTTACAAGACCCCCTTCTCCGAGTGCTGATAAACGACGTTTGTGGGTTACTTCCGACAATGGATTTGTTTGGTCCATAAACTGCGACAATTGCCCACCGCTGAAGAATTCCATGATGGTGCTAGTGATCATTTTTGAGTTGATCAAATCGTGCGGCATCAACTCAGTGGTCGGTCCACTCATCGTTGAGAGTTTGTCTTTGATCGCTTTTTGCATTTTGATCAAACCGTTATGCAGCTCATTACCGAGAAGCTCACCGATTGAACGGATACGACGGTTACCAAGGTGATCGCGATCGTCAATATGACCTTGACCGTTTTTGACTTTAACAACGTATTTAACGGTGTTAATAATATCTTCATTGGTCAAAACCGTTACATACTCAGGAACGTTAAGTCCGAGTTTGTGGTTCATTTTCATACGTCCGACGCGTGTCAAATCATAACGTTCCGGATCAAAGAAAAGCTGGTTTACGAATACTTTAGCCGCCTCTTTCGTTACCGGCTCACCAGGGCGCATTACTTTGTAAATACGGATCGCCGCAAGATCGTTTTCATCTTCTATCGTTTCGGTTTGTTTGAGCAATTTGAGCGAATCGGCATCGGCAATGAACGCGTTGATGATAGCACTGTCGTGCCCTTCTGCCAAGTCATTCGCAATAACGAACTCTTTGACACCCGCTTCAATCATCTTTTTGAGTTTGGTCTCATCCAATTGCGTCATTGTGTCGAACATTACTTCGCCCGTTTCCGCATCGATAATCGGCTCAGCCAAATGGCGTTCGATCAATGTTTCAATCGGATATTGAATGGCAGTTACACCCTCAGCGATGAGTTTCTCCGCTTTTTTGGTTGAGAGACGTTTGCCTGCTGCAACCAACAATTTGCCGTCTTTGTCTACCAAATCGTATCCAAGACGTCCTGCAAATTGTTCTGGATCGAAATCCATCAAATAGCGGTTCTCTTCTGTACGGATTTTTTGCAACGGATAGAACATTTTGAGAATGTCTTGTTTGCTGTATCCAAGTGCACGGAACATGATCGTTACCGGTACTTTACGGCGTTTGTTGATACGCATGTAAAGGATATCTTTCGGATCGTACTCAAAATAGAGCCATGAACCGCGGTCTGGGATGATTTGACCCGTAAAGATCATTTTGCTACCGGCTGTGGTTGATTCTTCTTCTTTGAAGATTACCCCCGGAGAGCGGTGAAGCTGATTAACAACGACACGTTCAACCCCGTTGATGACGAATGACGTACGATCGGTCATCAACGGGATGTCACGGATAAAAATGCTTTGTTCTTTAATGTCTTTTACACCGGTTTTTTCTTTGGTGTTTTCATCACGATCCCAAATCATAAGGCGTGTTTTCATACGCAAAGAAACAGAGTACGTAAGACCGCGTTCCATACATTCGCGTACGGTGTATTTCGGGCGTCCTACTTCGGATCCGAGATACTCAAGAGAGAGACGATTTTGTGAATCATGAATCGGGAAAACCGATTGGAATACGCGCTCAATACCGCTTTTAGAACGATCTTTTTGATCAAGCATCAAAAATGATTCGTATGAACTTTGTTGAAGTTGCAATAAATTCGGTACTTCAATTTGTTGGGGAGTTTTCGCGAAATCTACGCGTAAGCGGTTTCCGGAGTGAAGAGTGTTTAACATAGGCTACCTCAATCGAAGTTTTTGATCCCATAGGGATAAGTGCAAAGTCTATAACTCAAGCGTCCTTGAGTCTATAACGACGTATGGGCACTTTACGAAAGAGTTGAAAACCCGCTTCGTAAAGTGCCCTGTGGGAGGTGGAGGCACAGGCCTCCGATATCAAAATGATTATTTGATTTCGACGACAGCGCCAGCTTCTTCAAGCTCTTTTTTCGCTGCTTCAGCATCTTGTTTAGAGATACCTTCTTTAAGAGTTGTAGGAGCACCTTCAACTGCATCTTTAGCCTCTTTGAGACCAAGACCTGTCATAGCACGAACTACTTTAATAACGTTGATTTTTTTGTCACCACCGTCTTTCAAGATAACGTCGAACTCAGTTTTTTCTTCTTCAGCAGCTACAGCAGCTACGGCACCACCAGCAACCGCTACCGGTTGAGCAGATACGCCAAATTTTTCTTCGAATTCTTTTACAAGCTCAGAAAGCTCAAGAACAGACAAGTTTGAGATAAACTCAAGAACATCTTCTTTAGTTACAGCCATAGTATTCTCCTATTGGTATTTTTTAAATTTTT
>NZ_JAEMQA010000107.1 GCF_022759005.1 Sulfuricurvum sp.
ATACATATGATCTTTACTGTTTTTACACCAACCTACAACCGAGCACATACGCTTCCTGCAACATATGAAAGTTTGTGCCGTCAAACCTTTCGGGATTTTGAATGGCTTATTGTCGATGACGGATCATCTGATAATACTGAACAACTTGTCCAAGAGTGGATACAAGCTAATATCATTACAATTCGATACTATAAACAAATAAACGTAACCACTCACCTACCCACTAAAAGGGAACTAAAATTGCTGATAGCAAAACAAAACGTATTTGCTCGAAATATTCCTGCTGATATTCAATTTCTTATACTGCTGTCATATCCTTTTGGGTTAGCAAAATATTTAAGACAATCAGTAAGTAACTTTGGAGATAGTTAAAAATATGTCTGTTAAGAAACAAAAAATTCTGTTTATCGTTCCTTCTATGCGTGGGGGAGGGGCTGAGCGTGTAATGATGACTCTTCTAAATCATCTGGATCGTAGTAGATTTGATCCAATTTTGGCGTTGATCAAAAAAGAAGGGACATTATTGGACAAGCTCCCTTCTGATCTACCGATCATTGATCTGAATGCGCGGAATGCTCGGTATGCTATCATCAAAATCATTCGATTGGTATGGAGCGTTAAGCCCGACATTGTTTTTTCAACATTGGGCTATTTGAATCTTTTAATTGCTTTGATCAAAATATTTTTACCTCGAAATATCCGTTTGATCGCAAGAGAAGGCAGCATTCCTTCAGTACAAAATAAACGGGAAAAATATCCGAAAATATTTGATTGGTTGTATACAAATGTCTATTATCGTTTTGATTGTATCATCGCTCAGTCGCAGTATATGCGCAGGGATTTGATAGAAAATTTCAGCATTCCTGATGAAAAAGTGATTGTCATTAATAATCCAGTAGATATAGAGAGAGTGACAGTCCTCTCCGGAGAAATGGGTTACTCATATCCTGCTAATAAGATCAATCTTCTCGCAGTCGGGCGATTGAGCCATGAGAAAGGCTATGATTTGTTATTGCAAGCGATGAAGCTTTTGGGCGATCAATATCATTTAACATTTGTGGGGATTGGGCCTGAAGAGAGTAGGCTTTTGAAATTGAGCGAAAAATTAGAGTTACAAGAGAGAGTAACATTTATAGGCTTTCAGGATAATCCCTATGCGTGGATGAAAAATGCCGATTTGATGGTACTCTCATCAAGATATGAGGGGTTTCCAAATGTCGTTTTAGAAGCCAATGCTTGTGGAACACCCGTAATTGCTTTTGATTGCCCTGGAGGAACGGGCGAGATTATAGAAAATGGAGTAAACGGTCTTCTGGTAAAAAATGGTGATTCTGTTGCGATGGCAGATGCCATTCAGCGTTTTAGACTGATGACATGGAATGAAATGAAAATCAAAGTAAATATCTCTGAAAAATATAACATCAATTTTATAATGAATAAATATGAACAATTGTTTATAGCTAAAGTTAAGGAATAACATTGGATTTATTGATTAATTTTTCACAGTTTATGATATATATCCTATTAATACTTACAGTCTATAGGTTAAGGATTGTTCCTTCATGGATAGCTCTTTATCTTGCCTTTTTAGGTACTTCACCCTTTTGGTTCAATGGTTTTTTATTTCCACCTGAATACATGCCAGATCAATTTAAATATTTGAATGTTATCCAGTCTGTTCGAAACGTTAGTAATACGCCAGATGTGTCTTCTAATGTATTTTATTCTGGTTGGATAATGGCTTTTATACCGATACCGTTTGTATATAATGTGATAGGCGTCGCTTTTATTAATAAATTTATTTTTTTAATACTGTTTCTTTGGCTTTACAAGAAAAAATATCTGAGTGGAGTACCTTTGTTTTTTATTTTGTTTTATCCTGATTTGATTATGTATTCATCTTTGGCATTGAGAGATATCTTAATATTGACTTTTATGATTATTGGTACGGTCTTGCTTGTCCAAAAACGGTACATATTTGCACTTATTATGTTTTTGCCGTTACTATTAATAAAGTTTCAAAATTTTGCATTAATGATGATTTTGTGGATTATGTCAATAGCTTTTATGAGAGAGAAGTTTATAAAGAGCAAACATTCTATTCTTTATTTTAGCATGTTTTTTTTAGTAGTACTTTCAATATTTATTTTATTGGCTCCGTATGTTATTGAGCCATTAGATTTTTATCGCGGGGCTATGTCTGCTGAAGATGGTAATAGACCAGAAGACTATGTTTCATTGAGCGGAACAGGTGAACTATTGACTCTTGGTCTGACCAGTTCTATTTATTTTTTATTAAAACCTTTCTTTTTTGAAGCAGCTAATGCTTTACAATTAGTTCAATCTTTTTTGAACATTGGTGTTTTTGTTTTTTTAGCATGGTTTACTGTGAAATGCTATAAAATCAATAAATTTAAAACATTGTTTTGGCTTTCATTTTTAATGTTTAGTATGATAATTTATGGCTTGGTGGTTGTTAATTTTGGAACAGCAGCAAGGTATCGGTTTCCTTTTGTGGTGTTATATGTGATTGCTATTGGTGTTGATGTATATCAAAATCGAGTAATAAAAAGTCGTCAATTAAAGGTTAAAATTTGAAAATCATCCACATAATCACCTCCCTCAATGTTGGCGGAGCCGAACAAGCTCTTAAACGACTCCTGCTGACAACACCGGATGCACAGCGTAACACACTGGTCATCTCATTAAAAAATTTGGGCAAGATCGGCGAGGGGCTTCAAAGCCGTGGCTTTGAGGTAGTGGCGCTGAACATGCGAAGTTTTTTGGCTTTTCCTGTCGGAATTTTTCGTCTGTATCGTATCATCCGTCAGTTTCAACCCGATATCGTCCAAACATGGCTCTATCATGCTGATTTGATCGGTGGAGTGGTGGCGAAGATCGCGGGAGTGAAGTGTATCATTTGGGGTATTCGGACGACGGAGCTGGATAGCGGTTCAAAACTAACTGCTTGGATTCGTAAACTATTGGCACTGCTCTCGTATGTTATTCCTGCAAAGATTGTTTGTGTAGCCGAAGCTTCTAGAAACAAACACATCGCATTGGGTTACGATACCCCAAAAATGGTGATGATCGGTAACGGTTTTGAGTCAGAACAGCTGCAATCGTCACCGCAACAGAGATCTGAACTAAGATCATCGGTTTGTTTAAAGGATGAAGATATCGTTATCGGGACATTGGGACGGCTGAGCCAGGAGAAAGGGCAGGATGTATTTGTCCGCTCAGCTGGGATGATCGCACAGGAATATTCAAATGTCCGATTTTTGATGGTCGGACGAGGACTGGAACCTGTCGATGAGGCTCTCATGCAGTGGATCAATGCGATAGGATTTGCGGATCGGTTTGTATTGATGGGAGAGCGGCGTGACGTAGCCGTCGTCTTGAGTGCGATGGATATTTTTTGCTTGCCCTCACGCAGCGAGGGATTTCCGAACGTACTGGGCGAAGCGATGGCGATGGGCTTGCCGTGTGTCTCGACTGATGTCGGTGATGCTGGAGTACTGCTAGGTGATACTGGGATTTTAGTACAAAAAGATGATTATGAGGCATTAGCGGTCGGACTCAAACAAATGTTGGATATGTCGGAAGATGAGAGAACGGCATTGGGTGAACGTGCAAGGCTCAGAGTGCAAAACGAGTTTACTCTGGAACAGATGCGTAAGAAGTTCGAAGCGGTGTATACCGAATTATTAGCAAGTAAGGGTTTATAATGTGTGGAATAGTCGGATTTTTAGATAGCAGTTTTACGAAAGAGACAGCAACTGATATTTTGGGCAAGATGGCGTGTGCGATACTCCATCGGGGACCGGATGATATGGGAGTATGGTTTGATGAGAATGCGCAAATAGGGTTAGGGCATCGTCGTCTCTCTATCGTTGATCTCTCCCCTGCGGGGCATCAGCCGATGGCATCCTCACATGGACGTTTTGAGATGGCGTTTAATGGTGAGATTTATAATCATCTAAAATTGCGCGCAGAGCTGAAGCAAAAGGGTGCCATTGAATGGCGCGGGCATTCGGATACGGAAACATTGCTTGCTGGATTTGAGGCATGGGGGATCGAAGCGACGATCAAAAAATCAATCGGTATGTTTGCCATCGCCGTGTGGGATAACCAAAATCAGACGCTTACGCTGATTCGGGACCGAATGGGTGAAAAACCATTGTATTACGGTTGGCACAATGGGAGTTTGATATTCGGTTCTGAACTGCGAGCGCTTAAACAGCATCCGCTGTTTATCCCTCGTGTTGATCGAAATGCTCTTACTCTCTTGTTACGTTACAACACCATCCCAACCCCTTACTCGATTTATGAAGGGATCGGTAAACTTCCGCCGGGATGTTTGTTGACGGTACAATTGGGTGAAAAAGAGGGCGTTCTAACAACATATTGGTCAGGGATTGAAGCGGTAGAAAATGGTGTTACCAATCGTTTTAAGGGATCAGCAGACGAAGCAGTCAATGGCTTGGAAAGCTTGCTCATGGATGCCGTAGGGCAGCAGATGATGGCGGATGTACCACTGGGGGCATTTTTATCGGGTGGAGTCGATTCGAGTGCTATTGTCGCACTGATGCAGGCACAATCAGCCAATAAGGTAAAGACATTTTCGATCGGTTTTCATGAAAAAGGATACAACGAAGCCGAATTTGCAAAAGAGGTAGCCCGTCATTTGGGGACGGAACATACGGAGCTTTATGTGACCGCTCAGGATGCGTTGGAGGTTGTCCCAAGCTTACCGAAGTTGTACGATGAGCCTTTTTCAGATTCGTCTCAAATACCGACCTATTTAGTCTCAAAAATGGCAAAACAACATGTAACAGTCACTTTGTCTGGAGATGCAGGGGATGAGCTTTTCGGAGGTTATTCTCGTTACACAATGACCGATGGACTGTGGCACAAACTCTCAAAAGTTCCACTGGAACTAAGAAAGCTTCTAGGGCTGGGGATAAGTGCTATTTCTACCGAAACGCTTAATAGTGTTTTGTCGCTTACCCCTTTGGCTTCTCGCTATGCCAATATCGGTGATAAACTTCATAAGGGTGCGAATGTTTTAGGGAGTAAGAATATTTCAGAGCTTTATATGGGAATGGTATCACATGAACGCAATCCTGAGTCTTGGATTTTAAACTCCCATGAGCCAGAAATACTTTCAACAGGTTCAACTTCCCTCTTTAACGGTCTTAATCCGATAGAGACGATGATGGCGTTGGATATGCTCACCTATCTGCCTAATGATATACTGACCAAAGTAGATCGTGCGGCAATGGGGGTTTCGTTGGAGACTCGTGTGCCATTTTTGGATCATCGTGTAGTCGAGTTCGCATGGTCGTTGCCGTTGGAGTACAAACTGCGCAATGGTGTAGGTAAATGGGCTTTACGTGAAGTGCTGTACAAACATGTTCCGAAATCTCTCATCGATCGTCCAAAAATGGGTTTTGGTGTTCCTTTAGAAGAGTGGCTGCGATGGC
>NZ_JAEMQA010000039.1 GCF_022759005.1 Sulfuricurvum sp.
TATACGGCTGGCACTTCGCGGTGTAGAAGCGGATGAGGGCGCAGCGATTAAGTGGCTTGTCATGGCAGCGAAGCAAAAAGAGCCCACTGCACTCACCTTTGGAATGAAAAAAAGGTTCATTCTATAAAATCAGTGGGATTGCAACAAAAAAAGGTGAGAAGCGTTTGATAAAGAAGGGTGGATCGATGAGAACAGCGTCGAGATTCGACGCTGATATTATTTGACGAAATGACAGCAATAGTCAGAAACACTTTTGACTTTGAGGTGAAACGCACTGTTCGCGGCAACTTCAAAATTTTGCGGTCCAACAACATTGATCCACTCCTCTGAACCCGGAAGCTGAACCTCCATCTCTCCGCTCATAATCTCCATGATCTCTTTATCGCCGGTGTTGAACGTATACTCTCCCGGCATCATGATTCCGAGGGTTTTGATGGTACCGTCTTCAAAGCGGATGGTACGGCTGGTAACTTTTCCCTCAAAATAGACATTGGCTTTTTTGTCGATGGTAACATTCGAAAACTGTGACATTTGATTCCTTTTAAAATAGTGGTGCAATTATAGCGGATTGATCTCTTTCTTGATCTTTTTGGGGAGATGGGCGAAGGGGAAATCGGCGAGGATTTTGGTCTCATTTCCCTCTTTGATCTCCACTTCTAAATCCATGTTGTCTCGGTTCATCGAGAGAAGCGTAATCGTTCTTCCGCTTTCTTCATAACTGATGTTTCGTGGACGGAGTTGGACGACGGCATTGCGTTTGCGTGGTCTATATCCCATAGAGTCCGTTCTCCTTGACGACGATTTTTTTCGCTTCGACGAGCTGGTTGACCGCCGCTTTGAAATTCTTTTTGCTAAGTCCAAACGTTTTTTGAATTAGATCCGGATCACTTTTGGTGTTATAAGGGAGCATTCCGCCGTTTTGTTGAAGCATCTCGTAAATCTTGTCGGCGGCGTTGGCCGCCTTGGCTTTGCCGATCATCTGCAAAGAGAGATCGAGTTTACCGTCAGGGCGTAATTGTTTGACAAACCCTTTTTTGATTTGTCCGACACGGATATCTTCGAAAATCTCGTTGGCGTATATCATACCCTCATATTTATGATCCACAATCACTTTGTACCCCAACGGAGTTTTGGCAATAATCATAA
This sequence comes from Sulfuricurvum sp., assembly GCF_022759005.1. GTDB lineage: Bacteria > Campylobacterota > Campylobacteria > Campylobacterales > Sulfurimonadaceae > Sulfuricurvum. Next base: position 1,147 of record NZ_JAEMQA010000039.1, read on the forward strand.
ACGTTACGGGGGTATTGGGATAAAAGCTCTTCGGAGGGGTCTCTAACGCTCCGCTAATTTTTTCGGTTCCCACAAGGCGGTTGGTCTGCTCATCAAGGATAACGCGGACGAGCCGTTTTTCACCGACGGCAAAAGGGCGTTTTTGAAGTGCGCGCGGTACGAAGAGATCTTTGGGCAATCCCCAGTCGACAAAGGCACCGATATTGTTGGTGTCAACGACTTCCACAAATGCGATTTCACCCAGCATCGCTTTGGGCTTCAGCGTTGTCGCAACGGGGCGGTCTTCGCTGTCGGTATAGACGAATACGTCGATCGTATCACCGATATGCATCTTCTCGGTGACGTATTGGTTGGGCAGTAATATATCGCTCCCATCGAGTGCACGCAAGAAGAGTCCCGGCACGGTAGAGCGGTCGATAACGAGGATATTGATCTCCCCGATTTTTAGTGTTTCATTCATGGTGAAATTATAGCTTACGTTTGATTGCAAAGATATTATCTGTGATATAATGCGTATATATAATGCGCATGGAGAATGTGATGACAGCAATTTATAATCCAAATGCCCCAAAAAAAGCGGCAAATTTGAGTATCAACAGTGAACTTCTACAGCAAGCAAAAGAACTGGGTATCAATCTATCGCAATCGCTTGAAGAGACGTTAGCCGATAAAGTGGCACGGCGAAAAGAAGAGTTGTGGCTTGAAGAGAACCGTGAAGCGATAGAAGATTACAACCGAACTATCGAGCAAAGAGGTGTATTTAGTCACGGTTTGAGACGATTCTAATGGCACAGTTTGATGTGTATTGTAACAGTAATCCGCTGACATCTGAAGAAATCCCCTATCTCATCGATATTCAAGCGGAGCTATTAAGCCATCTTTCCACCCGTATGGTGATACCGTTCTCATCAAAAGCAAAAGCGCTTAGACATCTCAATCCCATATTTGAGATCGAAGGTAAAGAGGTAGTATTAATGACTCAGGAAATGGCGGGTGTCGAACAGTCTGCTTTAGGACAAAAAGTTATTTCTCTGAGCGAATATCGAAGTGATATCATTGCCGCTATCGATTTTATGATAAGCGGGTTTTAATGCGCATTATTATCACAGGAGCCAGCAGCGGTTTAGGTGAAGCGTTGGCACTTCATTACGCAATACCGCAAAATGAATTGGTATTGATCGCACGTCGAGAAGAGCGTTTGAGAGATGTGGCTGCTCGGTGCCGAGAGAAAGGTGCAGAGGTTGAAGCAATCATCACCGATGTCAATGATTTTGGACGGATGCAGGAAATCGGGAGTGAACTCTCACAAAATCAAATCGATCGGATCATCCTCAATGCCGGAGTATCGGTCGGACATAGTGGAGGGGTAACGCCGTTTGAGGATTTTGAGCGTCTTTTTAAAACAAATTTTTTGAGTGTTCATGCACTGTTGGAACCAATCATCCCGAAACTGATCGAGCAACAATCGGGGGAGATTGTCTTTATCTCATCGCTCGCTTCACTGCTCACTATGCCCACTTCCATCGCGTATAGCAGTTCAAAACGGGCACTCAATGCGTACGCTGAGGGGTTGCACTATCAGCTAAAACCGTATGGTATCAATGTGATGACTATTATGCCTGGATTTATCGATTCGGAAATGACCCAAAAGAACCGATTTAAAATGCCGTTTTTCATGTCGAGAGAAAAAGGGATTGCCCGAATTACCCATGCGATTGAGAGAAAAAGGATGCGATATGCGTTCCCTTTTAGATTTTACTTAATGATTCGAATTGTCTTGCTCTTTCCGCAGTCCTTAAGAGACAAAATTGTACACTTCACTAATTTTAAAAAGGGTGGATAGCCCGTAAAATCAAGGAAATATCCGATGATAATCGAGAGTGTTTGTACCTATTGCGGTGTAGGGTGCGATATTTCCGCTGAAGTGGAAGACAACAAAATCCAAAAAATTTCTGCCAATGAAGAGGGTGTGGTCTCTCAAGGGCGATTGTGTATCAAAGGAAAACAGGGATGGGATTTCGTTACTCATCCAAAACGGCTGCGCAACGCACGTGTACGGAAATCATTTTGGGCAAAAAATGCGGCACTTTTTGCCGACATCGATATGGATTATCTCGAACCGGTAGATCATGATTTTTACGAGATCAGCTACGAGAGCGCTTATGAATTGGTCGCTCGAAAACTCCGATCGATTACCGATACATACGGTGCCCGCAGTTTTGCAGCGATCGGCGGTGCCCGTACGAGCTGTGAGGGCTCTTATCTGTTTCAACATTTTACCCGCCACGTGGTCGGATCACCGCACGTCGATAACTGTGCCCGCGTCTGTCACTCTCCCTCACTTAAAGGGATGCGTACAACCATCGGCGAAGGGGCAATGACTAATCCGTTCAACGATATTTACGATACCGAATTCATGGTGGTCATGGGTTCCAATACCACCGAAGGGCATCCGATCGTCGCCAATCGGATGCTCGATGTGATCAAAAATAACGGAGTCGAGTTGGCGGTGCTCGATGTTCGCCGTATTCAGCTCTCCAAATCCGCGACGCACCATTTGAGTATCCCGTATGAAGCCAATCTCATGATTCTCAACATGATGGCCTATGTGATTATTTCTGAGAATTTGGTCAATACCGAATTTGTCAATGCCCGAACCAAAGGATACGAAGCGTACAAAAATGCGATTTTGAACGACCCGTATGCCAATCCGGAATTTTTACTCCAAATCCCCGGCTATGAACCGTTGATGAACGAGATCCGCACCGTTGCCCGTAAATATGCGACACGCAAGAGTCTCTTTTTTTGGGGGTTGGGAATCACGGAGCATTTGGACGGCTCGTATGCGGTCATGGCAATCACCCATTTGGCGATGCTTACGGGGAATATCGGTCAAAGCGGTGCGGGATTGATGCCGCTTCGAGGACAAAACAATGTACAGGGAACATGTGATGTGGGGATGTTGCCGTATTACGATCCTGATTACAGAGAACCCAAAGAGATTGGACTGATGACCCCTGATTTGATCGATGCGATGATCGATGGAAAAATCAAGGCACTCTATAACATCAGTGAAGACATCGCCCATATCCATCCGAATCAAAACAAAATTCACGCGGCGCTTGGCAATCTGGATTTATTGGTTGTCAATGAGTTATTTGATAATGAGATTACGAAATTTGCCGACATTATTTTCGGAGTGAAAAGCGCGTATGAAAAGACGGGAGTCTATGTCAATGCGGAACGCCGATTGCATCTCTCTCAGCCGCTGGTCAATGTACGCATGCCTGATGACTGGGAGGTAATCGCCGAAATTTCGAAACGCTACGGAGTCGATTTCGGATTCACATCATCACGTGATGTATGGGAGAGGGTTCGCATCGACGCGCCGGTTCGTTTTGGGGGAGCGAGTTATGAAAAACTCGAAGCCAATCGGCTTCGTGGGTTGCAGTGGCCGGTTCAGGAAGAGGATTTGCCGGTATTGCATATCGGAAAATTCCGAACGCCGGACGGTTTTGGGACATTTCATTACCACCAGTATACTCCACGCGGTCAAGTCGAGGAACTCATGAAATCGAGTACACATGAGGGGTATTATCTCACGACGGGTCGTGTATTGGTTCATTACAATAACGGAGCGCAGACGAATGCGTGTGACAAACTTCACAAATCTCATAGTGAAGACATTTTGCTGGTGAGTGTCGAAGATGAAGAGTTTTTTGAATTCAAAGATTTTGTGGTCTTGAAAAGCGAATACGGTCAAAGCGCTCCTTTGCGTGTCAAGGTGAGCTCCACGATCAAAAAAGGGACGATGTTTACGACGTTTCATCACGCCAAAAGCAATATTAATTTCTTGTTCGGGGACGAGAGCGATGAACTGATCAAAACGGCGCGGTTTAAGTCCGTCAAAGTCGAGGTGATCAAACCCGACTATCTGGATTAAATCGTGCATACCCGCGCCAAAGGTAATTTTGCCGAAGAGCGCGGGTGTGAGTATCTGCGAAACAAAGGGTGTCGCATAGTCGATCGAAACGTCTATAACCGCTTCGGTGAGATCGATATTATTGCTTTACGTGATAATGTTCTCCATTTTGTTGAAGTAAAAAGTGCGACGAGCTATGAGCAGGCTGTGAACAATATTACCTCCTCGAAACTTCAAAAACTGCACCGAACTATCCAAACCTATCTTCAGCAAAAACGGCTCAATCTTGAGTATTGTATCGATGC
>NZ_JAEMQA010000111.1 GCF_022759005.1 Sulfuricurvum sp.
GAGTTTATGGATAGACGCCAATCCTGCCGCCATCGCCACCGGATTCCCACTGAGAGTTCCTGCTTGATATACGCCCCCTTCCGGTGAGAGGTGTGCCATGATCTCACGGCGACCGCCGAATGCACCGACCGGCATACCGCCGCCGATTACTTTGCCAAGCGTTACCAAATCAGGTTTGGTTCCCGTAATGCTCTCTGCACCGTACAAACATGCACGGAATCCACTCATAACCTCGTCGAAAATGAGGAGCGCACCGTACTCGTCACATACTGCACGTAATTGTGCAAGAAAATCTTTGGTCGCGGGGACGAGACCCATATTTCCGGCAATCGGCTCGATAATAACACAGGCGATCCCCGGGCTCTCTTTGAAACACGCTTTTACACTCTCGATATTGTTGTATTCCGCCAATAGAGTATGTTTAGTGAAATCGGCAGGGACACCTGGTGAACTCGGAGTTCCGAATGTCACCGCACCTGAACCCGCTTGGACGAGCAACGCATCGCTGTGACCATGATAGCATCCCGTGAATTTAACGATGTCATCACGTCCCGTAAATCCGCGAGCAAGACGGATAGCGCTCATTACTGCTTCGGTTCCGCTGCTCACAAAACGGATCTTCTCAATGGAATCATAAATGGAGATAATCAACTCTGCAAGCTCTGACTCCGCTTCGGTCGGTGCACCGAAACTAAGACCGTGTTTGACCGCTTCGATCACCGCATTTTCAATCGACTCATCACGATGTCCGAAGATCAACGGTCCCCAGCTTTGGACATAATCGACATAACGGTTTTCATCAATGTCGACCAAGTATCCGCCCTCTCCGCGCGCGATAAAACGGGGGATACCACCGACGCTTTTAAACGCACGAACCGGCGAGTTTACACCACCCGGAATCAAATTTTGGGCTTTTTCAAAAGCTGCTTGAGAGTGTTCAATGCTCATAAAATTTCCTGCATAAATGTTTTCGGTATTATAGCCAAGATTCTATAACTAAGGCTTCTGCAACGATGTTGCCCAACAAGATGAAATATTCTATTCCTTACTGTAATAATGACAAACCCGTTTAGATGCGCTAAAATAACGAAAAAACTTAAGGTCTTTTATGCAATTTCACGTCGATGCTACCTGCGGCAACGCACGAGCCTGTACCATCACCACGGCGCACTCTACGATCCAAACCCCTATTTTCATGCCCGTGGGGACGGTAGGTTCGGTAAAAGCACTCGATATGTCCGACATGACCGATCTGCTCGATACGCAGATCATCCTCGCCAATACCTATCATACCTATTTGCGCCCTGGAGATGAGACGATCGCAAAGCTCGGCGGGCTGCACGGTTTTACCACCTATCCGAACAGCTTTTTGACCGACAGCGGCGGGTTTCAAGCCTTCAGCCTCAGCGACATCTCCAAACCGACCGAATCGGGGATCGAATTTCGCAGCCACATCGACGGGAGCAAGCACTTCTTTACCCCCGAAAAAGTGATCGACATCCAAAACAACCTAAACAGCGATATTATGATGATTTTGGACGATCTCGTCGCCCTCCCCGCCACGCAAGAGCGGATCAAAACCTCGATCCAGCGGACAACCCAGTGGGCGCAGCAATCGATCGATTACCACCGCAACAATCAGACCAAAGGGATCGGGCTGGATCAAAACATATTTGCGATTATCCAGGGGGGAACAGACTTTAACTTTCGCACCCAATCGGCCGAAGAGCTGTGTGCTATGGATTATGACGGATTCGCCATCGGGGGTCTCTCGGTCGGTGAAGCGAATAACCTAATGTACGATACGGTCGAACACACGACACCACTGATGCCGAGTAATAAGCCCCGCTATCTGATGGGGGTCGGAACGCCCGAAGATTTGGTAGAGAACATCGAACGGGGGGTCGATATGTTCGACTGTGTTATGCCGACCCGCAATGCCCGCAACGGAACCCTCTTTACGACGTTTGGAAAAGTAAACATCAAAGGCGCACGCTATAAATTTGACTCTGAGCCTATCGATCCCGCGTGTGAGTGCTACACGTGCCGACGATACAGTCGTGCCTATTTGCACCACCTCTTCCGCTCTCGTGAAATCACCTATTTTCGCCTCGCATCGCTTCATAATCTCCACTACTATCTATGGCTGGTCAAACAAGCACGCCAAGCGATAATAGAAGGGAAATTTAAAGAATTTAAAAAGGATTTTTATGCACGCCGTCAAGCCTAAAATGAATCTTGGTGTCAATATCGATCATATCGCCGTACTCCGTGAAGCTCGTAAAATTAATGATCCCGATCCACTCATGGCTCTCGCCATCTGTGCGCAAAGCGGTGCTGACCAGATCACAATCCATCTACGAGAAGACCGGCGTCATATCCATGATGACGATGCCTATCGGATTATCACAACGTCTCCGATCCCCGTCAATCTCGAATGTGCCATCGAACCATCAATTATCGACATTGTTTGTGCTCTTCGTCCTCATCGCGCGACTCTCGTCCCTGAAAAACGGCGCGAAGTAACCACAGAGGGGGGATTAGATGTCATTGGACATTATAATCTAATATTAGATGCTATTAAACAGCTCAAGCAGCATGAAATAGAAGTATCCCTCTTCATCGATCCAACGCGTGAAGCGATAGAAGCAAGTGAGCGGTTGGGGGCGGAATGGGTAGAGCTTCATACCGGAAGTTACGCTAATCTCTATGCCATGCGCCATTCTGCCCTTCCCCACTCTCATCACAGCATCGAGTCACTGAACCTGTCTCGCCACGAACTCGACAACATGCTTGAAAATGCTTACGGCACTATCGTTGATGCAGCTAACTATGCCCGTTCGCTTGGACTCAAGGTTGCGGCTGGTCACGGTTTGAATTATCAAAACGTCACCCCGATCGTCAATATTGATACAATTGAAGAACTCAATATCGGTCAAAGCATCATCGCAAGATCAGTCTTTACCGGATTATCAACCGCCGTATCGGACATGAAAGCACTATGCCGACGCTAAAACGCATCGCGATCAGTGTCGGAGATTTGAATGGAGTCGGGTTCGAAATCGCTCTACGCGCACATAATGATATTAAACAATATGTTCATCCTCTCTACTGTATCAGCCGCTCAATGGCTACTCAAGCTGCATCACTGCTCAAGCAAGCGTTACCGGAAGATTTTGAGTGTCATGAAATATCGGGTGGATTTACAATTCAACCCGGAATTGTAGATGCGCAAAGTGGTCGTTACAGCTATGCATCATTTATCGCTGCTATCACACTTGCCAAATCAGGCGTTGTCGATGCGATCACCACCCTCCCCATACATAAAGAGGCATGGATGAAAGCGGGAATCAAGTATGTCGGTCACACCGATGCCCTTCGCGATCTATTCGAGTGTGACGCCATCATGATGCTCGGATGTGAGAAACTCTATGTTCCTCTCTACACCGAGCACATTCCGTTGCGCGACGTCGCCTCCCATATCCAAACCGATCCCTTGGTTTCGTTCTTTCTTCAACTCTATCAAACCACAAAACATGAACCTATCGCGGTTTTGGGGCTTAATCCCCATGCAGGAGATCATGGGGTATTAGGAGACGAAGAGCGCTTTATCGAAGCGGCGATCAAACAAACCAATGCCCAAATCGGCAAAGAGGTTTTTGTAGGTCCCATCGTACCCGACATCGCCTTTACTCCCCGTTTTCGTGAACGCTACACGATGATAGCCGCAATGTATCACGATCAAGGGCTTGCTCCCCTCAAGGCACTCTATTTTGACGAGGGGATTAATGTCTCATTGGGATTGCCGATCATCCGTACTTCGGTCGATCATGGAACTGCATTTGATATTGCTTACAAAGGTATCGCCTCTGTACAAAGCTATATCAATGCGATTAATGCTTCTTTGCGATTTGTATCACTACAAGATTATTGATACATTGTGAGATCAAATCATTTAAGAAAGCTTAGGAAAGTCGGTTTCGATAATCCTCGTACCCGAATTCGTGAACGATTTCGAGTTTTCCCTCTTTTGTCCAGATTGCAAGAGATGGGAGCTTGATCCCGTTAAACGTCGTATTTTTCACAAACGTATAGTGGATCTGATCTTCAAAAATAACCTTGTCCCCTACTTTGAGCGGTTCATCGAATGAATAATCCCCCATGATATCCCCCGCCAGACACGTATTACCGCCGAAACGATACGTATAAGCTTTCTCTCCCGCTTCCCCCGAACCGCGAACCATCGCACGATACGGCATCGCGAGGGTATCGGGCATGTGTGCTTCGGCGGAGGTGTCGAGGATTGCGATGTCCATCCCGTTATGGACGATGTCGAGTACCGATGCGACCAACGGACCCGTCTGCCAGCCCACCGCTTCTCCCGGTTCGAGATAGACGGTGATGTCGTTATGGCGCGCTTTGAACGCTTTGATCACTTTGATCAAACGATCTACATCATAATCCACGCGGGTGATATGGTGCCCTCCCCCAAAATTGACATACTGCATTCCATCGATATATTTGCCGAATTTATCTTCAAACGCTTCGAGAACCCCCTCCAACGCATCCACGTTTTGTTCGCACAGGGCATGAAAGTTCAGCCCGTCGAGTTGGCTCACGATATTCTCATCGAAATTCGCCAATGTCGTCCCCAGACGGCTGTAGAGTCCACACGGGTTATAGAGATCGACGGGGCTGGAGGAGTATTCGGGATTGACGCGCAATGACACTTTGATCGATGGATTGATCGATTTGACCCGCTCATAGTAGCGGTGAAACTGCGCGGGAGAGTTAAAGACAATGTCATCGCTGATTCGCGCGATCTCGTCGATATCTTCGTCTTTGAATGCCGGAGAGTAGGTGTGTACCTCTTTGTTCATCTTTTCGCGTGCCAACTTGGCTTCGTGCAAGCCGCTCGCCGTGCATCCGTGGAGGTATTTGGAGACGAGGGGAAATGTCGACCACATCGCGAACCCTTTGAGGGCGAGGATGATTTTCGCCCCCGATTCTCTCTGTACCCGCTCCATCACGAGCAGATTCTTTTCCAAAAGAGCCTCTTCACAGATGTAACACGGGGTATGGGGAAGTTGAGAGAAATCGATAGAACTCATGAATATTCCTAAAAAGGGGTTTTAATGACGTGATTGTAGCATAGAGTTATTTCTACTTAGCGTCGACGTCCGCCCGATTTTTTCGGTGAGGGTTTTTTTGTATTACCGAAAGCACTATTGC
>NZ_JAEMQA010000151.1 GCF_022759005.1 Sulfuricurvum sp.
ATTTTTTCTCATCATAGCTGACATCAGAATTTACAGAAAATATTTTACGCTACCGTAGCCAGATCACTTAAAAATGTAACACATTCTGATTGCTATATAAAATAATGAATGCTTGTTCGGTATAATTAGGGATAAATTTTTTATTCCCGTTCGCCCTAAGCCTGTCGAAGGGTGGAATGTTCATGGTTCGACAAGCTCACCACGAACGAGATAATTATAGGACTAAACATTGGCACGCCCCACAAAAGAAGAACGAAAGCTTTCAATCATGACTAAAGCTTTGGAACTTTTTTCCAAAGAAGGATTTTATCAAACGACTATGCCCACTATTGCCGAAAAAATCGGGATGAGTGTCGGGAACCTCTATAACTACTTTACGTCCAAAGAGGTTCTGGCAAAAGATCTTATCCTTTATATCGCAAACATCTTGGGTGAAGAGATCCGTAAAATCAATGAAAGTCCCATCTCTACCCAAGAGAAGATCGAAGCGATTGTCCATATGTATTTTCGAATCGCCAAAGAACGTCCTGAGACGATCGAATATTTTTTGCGGGTGTACCTCTCAAACCGTGAAGTGTTTCAAGGCTGTTGCGAGGGGATGATCTGTGTCTCCGCCTTTGTAACCGAATTGATGATCTTTTTTGAAGAGGGGGTACGTTCTGGCGAACTCAAAGATCAGGATTTTTTCAGTGCGTTCGGTCTATTTATGGGATATTTGGGGGGAATGGTCTTTTTGAACGGCGAACACATTCTCCCTAAGTCGTTAGAGACATACGAACACACGATTGCCGAAAATATCTACAATGCCCTCAAATCCCGCTAAACTTCGCGTTATTTGGCTTCAGGGGATCACCTGCAACGGCAACACCCACTCATTTTTAAACGATCCCTCTTTGGGATCTCTTTTGGAATCGGTTGAATTCATTCATCATCCTCTGCTTCCGTGTACCAAATCACTCAGTGAGCTGGTCAAAAAACTCCCGAAATCGGATCTCCTTATTTTTGAAGGCTCATACCGAGCCGATTTTGAACGTGCCGGTGTCCCTATGGAAAATATTTTACTCCCGCTGGCGGTTAAGGCGAAACACATTATCGCTTTAGGGAGTTGCGCAAGCTTCGGCGGAATTTTCAAAGAGGGGGATGATCGGATCACAGGGATCCTCTTTGACAAAGAGGAGATGGGTGGTCCGTTGAGAGATTTGTCTAAAAAAGTGATTGTTCTCAGTGGTTGTCCCATTCATCCCAAATGGCTCAGTTTTGTTATGGAAATGATCATTCAAGGGATAAAGATCGGTGTCGATGAGTATCACCGTCCCAAAGAGCTTTATAGTTATCTTGTGCATAACGGCTGTTTGCGCAACGAGTATTTTGAGTGGAAAGTGGACAGTGAACGCTTCGGAACCAAAGAGGGGTGTCTCTTTTATGCACAAGGGTGTCAAGGACCTTTTACCCACGGTAGCTGCAATAAAATTCTTTGGAACGAGGTGAGTTCTAAAACCCGTGCCGGAGCCCCGTGTGTCGGATGTACCGAACCCTCTTTTCCTAAACGGGAGCTTTTTAGCACCAAAACGTATATGTCTATCCCTGCAGAGATGCCGCTGGGGGTACCGAAACGGAGCTATCTCGCGCTAGCGGGGGCGGCAAAATCGTTTCATATCAAACGGCTTGAGGGGAAATTGATCGATGATAACGCATGAACTGATCGAGCGGATCGAGGGGGAAGCGGTACTCGATTTTAAAACCGCTAAAAGCGGTGTCGTGGAACATGCCGATATCCGTTTTTTGCATTTTCGGGGAATGGAGTCAATTTTGGAAGGGCGTAATGCGCTTGATGCTCTCGTGATTGCTCCGCGTGTGTGCGGTATCTGCGGTCACTCTCATCTGATTGCGGCGGTACGGATGATCGAGAATGCCTATATCGATGCGGGATTCTCCCTCACGATCACTCCCAAAGCGCAAGCCATTCGTGAGATTACGCTCAACTGTGAGCTGATCCAAAACCATCTCAAATGGCTCTATCTCGTAATGCTCCATGAAAGCGGGAAGCTATTGGCAGAAGAGCCGCCTGTGGCCTTGAAAGCCCTTTATGTTACCTCTCAGGTCAATCAGCTTTGTGCCCTTTTTAGTGGACAGTGGCCTCACAGTTCGTATGCCCTTCCGGGTGGGGTGACATGTGATCCGACCCATATCGAGGTGATGCAGGCTTTGAAACTCCTCAGTGAGGTGGAGCAGTTTGTTGCTAAAGAGGTTTTGGGATGTCCGTTAGAAAAATTTGAGTTGCATCTGAAAAGTGATTCCCATCGTGTTTTGGAGGGGGATTTCTCAACACTATTGAACCACTTTGAGCGGCTGAATCTATTGGATGCGGGAAAAACCCATGGGCGGTTTTTGGTATTGGGGTCTCAATCGGCGATACTCTCCAACGGTGAGATTCGGAATGCCGATGCGGATTTAGTTAGTGAAGATAGTTCACAAACTTTTGCGCAGGGGGGGAATACTTATGCCAAAAATGCCCTCTATAACGGTGATTTTTATGAGAGCGGACCGCTTGCACGGGCGTTGATAGGAGAACGAGAGGGGATTACGGCACTTTATCAGCAGTATAGTGACAGTGCCCAGACTCGACTTTGTGCGCGTATGGACGAGACGGTGAAGCTTATCAGTGATGTGCGTTATCTGTTGAAAAATCTTGATCTTTCACAGCCTTCTTTTGTAACCCCGACCGCTATCGAATACATCAGCGGAACAGGTATCGGAATTATCGAAGCTCCGCGCGGTTCATTGATCCATCGAGCACGAATTGAAAAAGGGAAAATAGTATCGTATTCGATCATCACCCCGACACAGTGGAATCTCGGCAGCGGCTCACCCACTAATCTCGGCGTGGCACAGAGGGCGATGATCGGAGTGGAATCGATTGCGAAAGCATCGCTGATCTTTCGTACCTTTGATGTTTGCTCGGTCTGCACAACCCATTAACTATATTTTTTCCAAAAGTCAAAAATTGCTTCTGAATAATATTTCTTTATCTGTATTTTTTAATCATCATACCGTTTTGTCCTAAAATTAAATAACAAATTATCTTTTTAAATTAAATTTTACCTTTTAAATATTCGTTTAAGTTATCCAGACGTACAATACTGAATGATTGTTCATTAATATTTTGAGGAGGGGATTATGTCCGATAGAGTAGAAGCGGTTAAAAAGCTGTTTACTTCGAAAAGTTCGCGCGTTGAGACGAACAAGGGTGATAGCTATTATCAAGACTTGTTTGAAAAATGTGAGGCACGTTTAAATGAAATGCGTGCTATGACTCCAGCGAACAAACTTGACTTCACCGATCTTTTGGAAGAGAACGGTATTGATCGACGTGAGTTTATGAAATGGGCGAGTGCGACGACAGCGATGTTGATGCTCCCTCCTATGTTTACACCGCTCGTTGCAGACGCGGCGGTGATGATGAATCGCGCCCCTGTCATTTGGTTGGAACTCCAAGACTGTGCGGGTAACTCTGAAGCGCTCTTGCGTGCCGATGGACCGAAAATTGATGAGATTGTTCTCGACATCATCTCTCTCGAATTCCACGAAACACTTCAAGCCGCATCCGGCCATCAAGCCGAAAAACAGCTCGAAGAGGCGATGGAACACTTCAAAGGAAAATATCTCCTCTTTGTAGAGGGTGCGATCCCGATGGGTATGGACGGACAATATGGAACCATCGGTGCAAAAGGTGAAACATTCCATGATCACCTCGTACGTTGTGCAGAAAATGCGGCAGCGGTTATCGCGGTCGGAAGCTGTGCGACATTCGGTGGTATCCCGGCTGCAGCTCCGAACCCTACGGGAGCGGTTGGGGTTATGGATGTCATCAAGAACAAACCTCTTATCAATATCCCTGCATGTCCGGCGAACCCAGCCAATATGGTGGGTGTGATCTTGCATTACGTCTTGACAGGACAAGTGCCTGAACTCGATTCATTGCTTCGTCCGAAATTCGCATTCGGTTACCGCATCCACGATAACTGTGAACGCCGTGCTCACTTCGATGCGGGTGAATACGTAGAAGAGTGGGGCGACAAAGGGGCACAAAACAATTTCTGTCTCTACAAAATGGGATGTAAAGGACCGATGACGTTCAATAACTGTTCAATAGTGCGTTATAACGAAGCGGTAAACTGGCCGATCGGTGTCGGTCGTGGTTGTATCGGTTGTTCGGAGCCCGATTTCTGGGATAAATACGCCTATGAGCGTCCGATGGCCGATGCGAAAATTAAAGCGCCGACAGGCGGAGTCGAGAAAACCGTCGACGAATTCGGTTTGGGCATGTTGACCGCAGCCGGTATCGGTATCGCAATCCATGCAGCAGCCAGCGCAGTAGCAGGTAAACGAGAAGGAGTGAATCATGAGTAAGCATATAGTAGTTGACCCAATTACCCGTATCGAAGGACATTTACGTATTGAAGCGGTGATTGACGATAATAACACCATCGTAGATGCGTACAGCGCATCGACGATGTTCCGAGGCATTGAGACCATTTTGCAAGGGCGTGATCCACGCGACTGCGGATTGCTCGCAATGCGTATTTGCGGTGTTTGTACCGGTACTCACTATCAACGCTCCATCGAAGCGGTTGAGGATGCGTTCTCTATCACGATTCCCAAAAATGCCCGTATCGTTCGTAACCTTATCCAAGGTGCATTGTATCTGCACGACCACTTGGTTCACTTCTATCACTTGCATGCGCTCGATTTCGTCGATGTTGTTTCGGCCCTTTCGGCTGATCCGGCAAAAACAGCGGCAGAAGCACGCAAATGGGCGGCTGTTGCAGGTGAAACTCCGTTTATTGACGGTGAGAGCGAATTCAAAGCGATTCAAGAACGTGTAGCAAAATTCGTTAAACAAGGACGACTTGGGATTTTCGGAAACGGATACTGGGGTAACCCGCACTATAAATTGACACCGGAACAAAACCTTATCGGTGTGGCGCACTATTTGCAAGCGTTGGATATTCAACGTAATATGGCAAAAATGCAGGCGATTTTCGGGGGTAAAAATCCTCATCCACAAAGTATCGTCGTTGGCGGAGTAACATGCGTACAAGATATTCAAAATCCTGCACGTCTTGCACTCTTTAAACAATTGCTTTTAG
>NZ_JAEMQA010000102.1 GCF_022759005.1 Sulfuricurvum sp.
ATCTTTTAAACAAGATGATATATTAGGTCGAAAGCCAGAGTACTTTAGAGCCATGGATAATAAACTGCGCCGCGATGGCTCCAACGACAAGCCCCATAATCCGAGTCAAGACCTTAAGACCTGTTACCCCTAAAACTTTAGTGAGTAAAATAGCATTTTTGAGAGTGATATAAACGATGAGTGTCGAAATTGTAACCGCGCATACTAGCAAAACGATTTCAATAAAATCGATACTATTTGTTTTAAAGATCATCAATGTAGAGATCACCCCTGGACCAAACAAGATTGGGATACCAATGGGAATAACCGATATATTTTCTTTATTGATAGTATCCTCGGACTCTTCAATCGAGTGATTGACATGCGCTATCTTTCCCTGAACCATATGAACGGACATTAGAAGTAAAACAATCCCACCAATAACCATGATGGAAGAAGTATTGATCCCGAAAAGTTCGAAAATGAGGTTTCCAAAAAAGACGGTCAATAATGAAGCTATCAGTACCGTTATTGCCGTTTTTCTTCCGATTATACCAGCATCTTCTTTCGTCAATCCAGAGGGTGATGAAGATATCATAATCGCCGCTGCCGCTACCGGATTAAGGATCGTGACCAATCCCACCGTCTCATGCAGTAGCGTTTGCACATAACCGAAATACAAAATATCCATATTCACTCTAAGTTCGATAATGCTGTAAAGCGTACATGTAAGAGTTACGCTCATACGCGGATGGGTTATCGGTGTGAAGCAATGAAATCGACCCTTTCATCTGTTCAATCGATTCATACTCGTGCTTCTCCATCCATTCAGTCATAGTGGTTAATATGTTTTGAATTTCACCCTCTCCTTTGATCAACAATACGGACGCCAGTGCCGCCGCATCGGCTCCGCTCATGATGGTTTTGAGTACGTCTTCGCCGCTGTGAATCCCCGTATTGGCACAAAGGCTACACGAGATTTTGTTGTACAAAATAGCGCACCATCGGAGGGTTTCGCTAAGGTTGTACGAGGAGGTGATATTCGCTTTTTGCAACGCGGTGAGGAGCTCCAAATCAACATCCGCCAAGGTCGGATTATCAAAAAGCGTTATCCCTCTCGCCCCCGCATTTACAAGCCGTTTTGCCATGTTGGCAGGATTCGAGAAGTAAGCGTTCATCTTCACATTAAGAGGGATAGTAAGATGCTGTGAGAGAGAAGCCACGGTATCGACATAGCGTTGCTCCACCTCGTCGCCTCTCATATCGATCGAAGTGGGGATGTAGGTGATGTTGAGTTCCAACGCATCCGCGCCCGCTTGTTCGATCTTTTTGGCATACGTTACCCAGCCTCCTGCGCTGACGCTATTGAGGCTTGCGATGAGGGGGAGTGCGACCGATTCTTTGATCCTGCGAATCTCTTCGAGATAATGATCCGCTTGGAGATTATCAAAATCGACCTCACTGGGCAGATACGTGGTCGCTTCGGCGTGTGAATGGCTGTGGATATGTAAAAAATGGTCAATCTGATGGATTTCGTGGGTAATCTCCTCTTCGAACAAAGAGTGCATAATCACGGCAGCGATACCGTTGTCTTCGAGCTTTTTGATACTCTCCAAGGATGCAGTGAGTGGCGAAGCACTCGCGATCAGGGGATTTTTAAGGTCAAATCCTAAAAACGTGGTTGAGAGTTGCATTATTCTTCCTCTTTGGTGGGCTGATAGTACGTATGAAGATTTTGGTAGCGTTCATAGAGCGATTGCGCGGTATGGGATGCGGTTTGAAGAAAGGTCGCTGCCGAATTGGGATTCATTTTTTCGACCATCTTAAAGCGGGTTTCACGGTACATAAAATCTTTGACATCGATTTTCGGCCCCTTGTAATCGAGGCTCATCGGATTCTCACCCTCTTTGATTTTGTCGGGATTAAATCGAAAAATTGGCCACAAACCGCTGTCAACGGCCCGTTTTTGCTGATCGAAACCGTAGCGTAAATCATAGCCGTGCGCTACACAGTGTGAATAAGCAATAATGATCGATGGTCCATCATACCGCTCGGCTTCGATGAAGGCTTTGATCGTCGCCGTATCGTTGGCTCCCATCGCGACTTTGGCGACGTAGACATTTTCATACGCGATGGCCATTGCTGCGAGGTCTTTGGGAAGTCCTGCTTTACCCCCTGCGGCGAATTTTGCCACCGCCCCCGTAAAGGTTGCTTTGGATTGCTGACCGCCGGTGTTCGAATAGACCTGCGTGTCCAGAACAAGAATGTTGACGTTTTTCCCGCTGGCGAGGACATGATCCAATCCTCCGTAGCCGATATCGTACGCCCAGCCATCACCACCCATGATCCAAACCGATTTTTTAACGAGATAATCGGCTAAATCAAGGAGCGTTTTCGCCTCCACGCTCTCCAAACGCTCCAATACGATCTTGAGCGCTTCGACCCGTTTACGTTGCGCGTTGATCTGTGTCTCCTCATGTTGATCGGCACTTAACAAATCTTCAACGAGATAAGGGTCAATCTGCTCTCTCAAATCCTCCAGCAACGAGCGTGCACGCTGTGTATGCGAATCAATAGCCAACCTAAATCCAAGTCCAAATTCGGCGTTATCTTCAAAAAGCGAATTCGACCAGGCAGGACCTCTCCCCTCATCATTTTTGCGCCACGGTGTCGTCGGCAGATTTCCCCCATAGATCGAACTGCATCCTGTCGCATTGGCAATGACCATCCGATCCCCGAAAAGCTGAGAAGCGAGTTTCACATACGGTGTCTCTCCGCAACCCGGACAGGCTCCGCTAAATTCAAACAGCGGTTCGAGAAACTGCGACTCTTTGAGATTCGCATGATCGAGCTTGGAGCGATCCATTTTCGGCAAGCTGAGGAAAAAATCCCACTGTTTGCTTCCCGATTCGCGCAAAGGGAGCTGCGGCATCATGTTAATCGCTTTGAGATTGGTTTGGGATTTGTTTTTCGCCGGACACACTTCAACACACAGTGCGCATCCGGTACAATCTTCGATCGAGACGGAGATGTTAAACACCTCGTTCTCTGCGAAATTTTTTCCCTTCGCCGCTTTAGCGATAAACCCTTCCGGAGCGTTAGCGAGGAGTGAAGCGTCAAAAACACTCGATCGGATCACCGAATGGGGACACGCCGAAACACATTTATTACACTGAATACAGGTGTCGGGATCCCACATCGGAACTTCCTGTGCGATGTTACGCTTCTCATACTGCGTTGTCCCAGTAGGCCAGGTGCCATCATCGGGCATTTGAGATACGGGTATCTCATCGCCTCTAAAAGCACTCATCTTTCCGATCACTTCACGAACGAACGGAGACATTACCCCTTTTAGAGCGCCTGTTAATTCCAAGTGGCTCTCACTGTGTGATGGCACCTCGATTTCATAGAGATTTTCGAGCGTCGCATCGACGGCGGCATAGTTTTTCTGGACGATCACGTCCCCTTTTGCGCCGTAGGTTTTTTGGATAGAGCCTTTGATCTTTGCCATCGCCTCTTCTTTGGGAAGAATTCCGCTAATGGCGAAAAAGCACGTCTGCATCACCGTATTGATCCGCCGTCCCATATTCGAGGCATGCGCTACCTTGTAAGCATCGATGGCATAAAATTTGAGCTTTTTAGAAATGATTCTCTCTTGAGTGATACGCGGCAGATGGTTCCAGACCTCTTCTTTGGGATACGGCGTGTTGAGCAGAAAAACTCCCCCCTCTTTGGCAATCTCTAAAAGGTCGAGTTTTTCGAGAAATACTGCCTGATGCACCGCAACAAAATCGGCTTTTTGGATCAGATACGTCGATTTGATCGGCTCTTTTCCAAACCGTAGATGCGATATGGTCATCGAACCCGATTTTTTGGAATCGTAAACGAAATACCCTTGGGCGTAATGATCGGTTTCGGTTCCGATGATTTTGATCGTATTTTTATTTGCCCCTACCGTTCCGTCCGATCCTAGACCGTAAAACACCGCTTGGAACTGATCAGGTTTTTCGAGAACAAAATCAGCGTCATACTCCAAAGAGGTGAACGTGACATCATCATTAATCCCAATAGTAAAGTGATTTTTTGGCTTTTGTTTCGACAGTTCGGCATAAATTCCCCAAATCATGGCAGGGGTAAACTCTTTGGAAGAGAGACCGTAGCGTCCTCCGATGATACGAGGCATCGAAAAAGGGAGTGATTCTCTGTGTTCAAACAACGTACACACCACATCATGATAGAGAGGTTCGCCGATGCTTCCGGGCTCTTTGGTGCGATCCAGCACCGCAATCGCTTCGACCGTAGTGGGAAGCGACGCGATAAACGCCTTCGCATCAAACGGGAGTGGTAGACGGACTTTGACCACCCCGACTTTTTCTCCTCGTGCGTTCAAAACGCCAACACTCTCCTCCACCGCTTCCGCGCCTGAACCCATCAAAACAATGATCCGCGTCGCATCAGGCTCTCCCACGTAATCGAACAAACGGTAGGTTCGTCCGCTCAACTTGGAAAAACGATCCATCTCCTCTTGGAGTATTTTTGGTAGCGCCTGATAGTAGCGGTTGACACTTTCACGACCCTGAAAATAGACATCTGGATTTTGCGCCGTACCGCGCAATACCGGATGATCAGGACTCAAAGCACGATTTCGGTGTGCCTTGACCAAATCGGTGTTGATCATTTCTTTGAGAACATCATCACTCAGCTTTTCTATCCGGCTCACCTCATGGGAGGTTCTAAAGCCGTCAAAAAAATGGAGAAACGGGATACGAGAACGCAAAGATGCCGCTTGAGAAATGAGGGCAAAATCATGTGCCTCTTGAACACAATTGGATGCCAACAGCGCAAAACCGGTCTGCCGAACCCCCATGACGTCCTGATGATCTCCGAATATCGAAAGTCCTTGTGCCGCCAGAGAGCGGGCAGCGACATGAAAGACGGTTGCATTGAGCTCTCCCGCAATCTTATACATATTGGGAATCATGAGCAACAACCCCTGCGAAGCGGTAAACGTGGTGGTCAATGCACCGCTTTGCAGCGATCCGTGAACCGTACCGCTTGCCCCACCTTCACTTTGCATTTCAAATACTTCAGGGACACTGCCAAAGATATTCTTTTGCCCCTTAGAACTGTAAAGATCACTAAACTCACCCATAACAGAAGAGGGA
>NZ_JAEMQA010000055.1 GCF_022759005.1 Sulfuricurvum sp.
TCTCGATGGTGCTTGATGAAATCGGTTTCTTTGAATGGGCGGCACTGAAGATGGTGCGTCTCTCACGGGGAAATGGTCATGTGATGTTCGTCTATATGATGGTTTTGGGTGCATTGGTGGCGGCATTTTTCGCCAACGATGGAGCGGCATTAATCCTTACTCCGATCGTACTGGCAAAAATGAAATATTTGAAAATGAAGCCGCTCCCGATGTTTGCCTTTTTGATGGCGGGGGGATTTATCGGGGACAGCGCCAGCAATCCGCTCGTAATCTCAAATTTGACCAATATCGTGACAGCGGGATATTTTCATATTGGCTTTTGGGAATATGCCAAGACGATGGCTTTACCGAACCTACTCAGTATCATTGCTTCAATCACGGTATTATGGATCTACTTTCGTAAAGATATACCTGATCTTATCGATATCGAACATCTTGCATCTCCCGAATCGGCGATTAAAAACATGACGATGTTCCGACTCAGTTGGTGGTTTTTGGCATTGTTAATGGTAGGGTATTTTATCGGGGATCGCTATCATCTCCCCGTATCGGTATTTGCCCTCGGTGGCGCATTGATCTTCCTCGCCATTGCGACTTACTTTAAAGCGACTAAACCTCTTCTAACGATCAAAGCGGCACCGTGGCAAGTAGTGTGGTTCAGTATCGGACTGTATGTCGTTGTTTATGGGCTTAAAAACAACGGTCTTACCACTCACCTCGCTGATATCATCACACAAATGCAGAGCATGGGAAATTCTTATGCAATCATCGGCACGGGCTTTTTGGCTGCTGCCCTCAGCTCCGTCATGAACAATATGCCCACCATTATGGTGATGGATATCGCGATTGGAGAAGCGGGCAACACTGCATTAGCTTATGCCAATATCATCGGATGTAATCTGGGACCAAAAATGACTCCGATCGGTTCGCTTGCTACCTTGCTGTGGCTTCATGTATTGGCACAAAAAGGGGTCAAAATCGGATGGGGTGAGTATATGAAAGTGGGGATGATCGTCACCCCACCAGTATTGCTTGTTGCATTAATCGGTTTGCTTTAAAAAGGATTGAATTGGGCGCACTGATACAGTTTACACTATAAAGAGAACCCCACTTTTAAGAACCTCCTTCAGAAGAATGAGATACAATAGACTTGTTGCGATAAAAAATAGACTTCTTGCATAACCTCTAAGATGTATTTTTTACACCGTTCTCCCTGAGCCTGTCGAAGGGTGTTTTGTTCATGGTTCGACAAGCTCACCACGAATGGAAAGCTGGGTTATGCAAGAAGTCGACTCCGTCGAGGTTTATACTAAACTCTCCGGACGCCGTAAACAGAAGGCTCAGCGCACTAGTGCGCTTTAATGGATAACAAGCTACAATATTAGTATGAGATGGCGAGCCCTTAAAACGAAAAAAGACCCAAAACCTTCCAAACCGATCACATTATTTGCCCCGTTTTGGTCACGTGCAGCAGGGTTTGCAACCGATATTTTTATGATCGGAATCCCGATATCGCTGATTACAATGAGTTTGTTCGGATACGATCAAATGCACAGTGCAAGCGGCTTAGATGTTTTGATGCATGACCCAAAAGCACAGACCAATCCCCCAAATCCGATCGGTTCTATAATACAAATGAGCCTTTTTTTGATCACCTATGTGTGGCTTTGGCACCGAAGCGGTCAAACTCCGGGGAAAAAACTTGCCCGCATCCGTGTCGTCGATGCCTCAACCCTTCAAAATGCCCCCTATTGGAAACTCATCCTCCGATTTATCGGATATTTCCTCTCATTCATCACGCTGATCGGTTTTTTTGTCGGATTGTTCCGAAAAGATAAACGGGCACTCCACGATCTCATCAGCGGCACCGCCGTCATCCGCGTCGCTTAACGTGGCTGTTTTAATCGCCTCTTTTTATTTTTTTTACTTTGCCCTTATCGGGGTACATGTCATTTTTGTCCCAAAAATTCTCTCGATGGTGGGGTATTTGCCATCAGAGATCGGCATTATTTTGGCTTCTGCTCCACTGGTCCGTTTTGCGATACCGTTTTTATTTCTCAAGGGATTTCAACTCCACCAAAAAACCTTTTATACCGCGCTGAGCCTCATGACACTCGGAGCAATCGGCTTTTATCCTTCGCTCGATTTCTTCTGGCCTCTACTCTTTGTCAATATCCTCTTTGGAATCGGGATTGCCCTCATTCTCCCCTTTATCGAAGTTATCGCACTTGAGCATATCGGAAAAGAGCGCTACGGAAAAATCCGTCTCTTCGGTTCATTCGGTTTTATCGCGATTGCGTTGGTTTTAGTCAAATACCTCAGCTCTCCGCACATCGGTATTGTTTTTCTCATCGCTATGGCATTTATGACACTCTTTTTCGGTTCTTGGATCGGACACAAAGAGCCTCATGAACCTGCCACAAACTGCGATGGTTTAGGCAATGAATGCGGTTTTTCAATCCGCAACCATATCCCTCTATGGATCGGCTTTTTCTTGATGCAGGTGAGTTTTGGACCGTTTTATAACTTCTTCACCATCTATGCCACCGATCACGGTGTTTCGATGGATACTACCGTGTGGCTCTGGAGTTTTGGGGTTATTGCAGAGATCATCATGTTCTATTTTCAAGGCAGATTGCTCCATCGCAATCTCAATGCCCTGCTCTGGATAACCGCTGCGATTACCTCTGTTAGATGGCTTTTGGTTTCGCTGTTTCCTAACTCACTGTTTGTTTTGTTTGCTTCTCAGAGTTTACATGCCTTCAGCTTTGCCCTCTTTCATACCGCCGCCATCAGCGTGCTATTTTCTCTCTACAAAGCACGTCGGTTGGCTCAGCAGTTCTTCTTCGGTCTTTCGTACGGTCTTGGAGGATTTGTGGGGGCTATTGGAGCCGGTTTTGTCTATCAATACGCACCAGCGTATCTTTTTGTAGCGGGTGCGGTTACTGCCTTAGCAGCAACATTCGCTTTTCGAATTAACAATCGCTAATTACTCTTCATGTTTTACATAGGTTACCATTTGAGGAAACGGGATAGAAATGCCGTTTTTATCAAACTCCAGTTTTACCGCCTCCGTCATCTCAAACATCGCATCCCAGTAGTCTTCTACCTTCACCCACGGGCGGGCAAAAATTTGAACCGAATTCATAGCAAGCGCTCCTACTGCCACCACGGGAGCCGGTTCGCTTAAAACTTTAGGATTGGATAGGAGAATATTCATAATAACCTCTTTCGCCAATCTCAAATCGTCTTTATAATCAATATCAAATACCATATCAATACGACGTGTACTATTTCCCGTATAGTTGATGATATTTCCCCCTATGAGTGTTCCGTTCGGAATAATGATGGAGCGATTATCCGCGGTTGTCAGTGTCGTGGAAAACAGATTGATAATCTTCACCGTCCCCATTACTCCGGAAACTTCGATAAAATCGCCCACTTTGAACGGTCGAAAGAAGATAATGAGTACCGCCGAACCGACATTGGCAAGGGTATCTTTGAGCGCCAAGCCGATTGCCAAACCTGCGGCACCGAATACGGCAACAAAGGAGGTGGTATCGATCCCAAGATTACTGGCTGCCGCCACAAGAACCGCAACCATCAGAGCAACATAGATCGCATTGGTGGCAAAACTGATCAGTGTTTCATCGACACGCGATTTAACCATCCCCTTTCGCATCAAAGCAATGAGCTTTCGAACAATCCATTTGCCCACAAAAAAGATGACCAGTGCACCCAGAAGCTTTAAACCGTAGTCGGTAGTGTAGTTGATTGCCAAATTGGTGTAATGCTCGATTTTGGTTTCGACATGTTCGATTTTTTGCAACATAAGCTACCTTCTCTTAGCGGTATTCGACGATCTGAGCCAGATCAAGCCGTTTTTGAGCACTTTGCTCTTTGGCACGATACCCGAATGCACAGATAACGGCGACGCTGTGTCCGTATTCGAGATCCAAAATCGCTTCGACCTCTTCTTTATCGAATCCTTCGATCGGACAGCTATCGATCTTGAGAGTTGCCGCATACGTCATCATGTTTGCCATCGCAATATAACACTGTTTGGCCGTCCAGTTTTCCAATAGCAGTTCATCGGCTTCGATCGGTTCCAAATAGTTTTTGTACACTCCCATATACATATCAACGGCTTCTGTAGGCAATCCTCGACGCTCAAACATCTTTCTTACATAAGGGCTGTCGCTTCGCACCGTATCGTTATCGGTCGTAAAAATCACCAATTCCGAACAATCGGTAATCTGGTTTTGGTTCCAACACGCACTTTTGAGCGCTTTGCGCAGATTCGGATTGCGAATGACGATCAATCTCCACGGCTCCATCCCAAAAGATGAAGGAGATTTTCGCACCACTTCCAGCATCGAGTCAAACTGCTCGGCAGGAATCTGCTTTTCGCTATCAAACGCTTTGCAGGCATGGCGAAACGCCATCGCGTCTAAGAACTCGGACATAAGGCACCTCTTTGTTGTTCTATTGTTTGTACTATTGTAACGTAGAGTTCTTTATGTGGGGTAACAATACGCTCCAAAAGGGGTTTGTATTTGAGATACGTTTGCCACGCTTTTTGGGATGCGTCCCAACGTCCTCGACTTATCAGCTCAAAGCTGACCGCCGCATTGATAAACCCTTTCCAGAGTTTCACCTCATCTTCTTCCTCAAACCGTCTGGGATACCAGACATGTTCCAAATCTTCATGGGCATCGTAATAACGCGATTCGCGAATGGATAGGATAAAGTCTTCGCATGCCTCTGTTATACCCTCAAATTTTTGCGCCAATACCCTCGCCCCCCACGCAAACTGATACACACATGGTTTGGAAATTTGCTACGAAATTCCCCCAAGCGTGCCTTGGTCGATTTTCCGCTGTCGCAGTAGAAAACAAACACACTTCCCTCCGGTTCATTTTTGAGAAGCGGCGGGGCATAGAGGGTTGTTTCGGCACCGTCAATGGAGTTGAGGATTGTATCGACCAGCAACACTTTAATCCCTTGGGACTCCAGCTCTTTTTTGTTCCGCAAAAACTGTTCTTGGGTCCATTCATCGAC
>NZ_JAEMQA010000024.1 GCF_022759005.1 Sulfuricurvum sp.
ACCGCATCATAAGTATAAATGGGAATACTCATACGCCTTCCTTGTTGATAAAATCTGTGGATGATTATATCGCGCCACTCCTTGGGCAAGATTAAAAAGGTTTATAGATGATAATGAAGAAAAAAAGTGATCGATGTTGTCCAAAATCGTAACAAAAATCAAAGTTTTGTTACATTTGATGAGTTGAAAAGTTACATATATGAAGAAATTAGCGGTAGAAATCGGCACGATCTTGAAGCTGTGTGATCCGATTTCCACCGCTTTCTTTGGCTTTTTCGACTAATTTTAGAGCGTCATCGATCGCTTCTTCAATCGATTTAACCGGAATTTTAAGGAGAAAACCGCCACTTAGGGTTATTTTTATCAGCCCTTTTTCTGTATTAAAGCTTGATTCTTCTACGGAATGGAGAATTTTTTCGCAATCTTCCATAGCCGATTGTTTGCTGTTTCGTGAGAGTACGCATACAACATGATCATCATCCAAATGGGCTGTGATATCGAGAGGTTGTTCATACAATGCGATAATATCACCGATTTTTTTGAAAATATTTCCGCGATCTTCTTTGGATAATGTTGATAAATGTGTGCGGTATTGGTCAATTTCAAAAACGGCTAAAAAGGTGGTATTGCTGGCGCGATTGGTTTTTTTGGTATTATAAACGGTTAAAAGTCCTTTGAGGTTGTTTAGACCGCTTGAGGGGTTGACAAGTCCGGAACAAGCCGAAGGAGCTTGAATGTTTCTTCGCAGAGCGCGTTTTAAAATAAAATCAATTTCTTGCGTTGAAGCGGTTTTTTGTTCCCCTGTGGTATCTAATGCGCATGCTGTATCGATGTCTTTATAAACTTGAATCAAACGGTAGCGATAGCGTAAAAATATCAACAGGCTGAGTACCAACAAAACAATCGCTGTGATTTTCGCGGTTTTTAGGGAGTTATTGAGATTTTCGAGCGTATGGAGCATCAAATTATCAATATCGGTGATGAACGCGGTTTTTGCTTTTTTTACTTGTGCATATTCAATTTCGCTTCGAGGCATTTTGAGCGCTGATGACCATGCCAGTGAACTATTTTGGAACGTTTCGGAAGAATTTTCGAGCGAACGGATTAATGGGGAAAATTCGTTATCAGAATCATACAACGTTTCTAAAAAGTTTTTTTGAGACGAGAGTTTTACCGCTAGGTCAATTTCGGCGACCGTTGCATTGATCGCAATCGAGACCATTTGCGGGTCACCCGATTTGGTATTGAGAATTTTGTCGACGAGGAGATGTTGCGTTTTTAGTTGATCCAAACGGGAGGTATATCCTGAGAGCAAAAGGAGCTGAGCCGTTAGCAGAGCGACCCCTAAAACAAGTAAAAAAAGAGCTGATCGGATATTACTAAATATTTTTTTAATCGATAATAGCATTATGCCTCATTGTTTTTATTATTAGAAAATATTTTAACACAATTTGTTAAATAATCCAATTTAACAGATTTGTAATCTCATATTGATTACAATAGGGAGATTTATTTTATCGATAGGATAGAAAATTTGAACGTAGAAGATTACTTTATCTCCACTTTTTGCTCTTCCAAAAGCGTGATTGGTGACGATGGCGCACTGATCGGCAAGTGGGTATACAGCAAAGATCTGTTTTTTGAAAATATCCATTATAAAAAAACATGGTTGAGTCCCTACCAAATCGGCTATAAAGCGATGATTGTTAATATCTCGGACGCGATAGCGATGAATGCGGTTCCTCGTTATGCTCTTTTGGGGGTTGCGATTCCGAAATCGACGTCGTTGCATGAGATGAGAGAACTCTCCAGAGGGCTTCAAACAGCTGCCGCACAATACGGTATCGAGATTATCGGCGGAGATACGATCAGCAATTCCAAAACCGATATTTCAGTGACGATCATTTCGCATTCTGATCATCCTTTGACACGCCAAGGGCTCAAAATCGGGGATATTATCGCCTATACGGGATCGATCGGCAAATCGGCCAAACAGCTTCGATACCTCATGTCGGGGGGGAAAGTCCATACAAAAAGCCGTTTCGTCTCTCCCGATCTGCGGAAAGCATTCATTGCAGAGAGCCGCCGCTATCTGCGATGCGGTATGGATATTTCTGATGGTTTATGCAGCGATATCGAAAAACTGACCCGTCCGAACCGTTTGGGGATACGATGGGATAAAAAAATCCCCAAGCAAATCCGATGCAGCGGAGAAGAGTATGAGATGCTTATTGCGTACTCTGCGAAATACCGTTATGCAATCCGTCGTATCGCGGCGCGTACGCGTACCCCTATAACCCCTGTTGCACATGTAGTGCGGGGACGATACACCAATCGCTGCAAGCGTCATCATTTTTAGGAGTTTTATGGAGCGTCAATACTATCTTCCGCACAGTCCGATCGACTTTTATTTTCGGCAGTCGCCGCGCGATTTCGTCGTCGATGAGATCCCCCTTTATCCCTTTAGCGGTGAGGGGGAACATCTGGTTCTTCACGTACGAAAAAAGAATCTCTCCACTTGGCAGATGATTGATATTTTCAGCAACCATTTGGGAATCAAAGGGCGCGATATCGGTTATGCCGGTCTCAAAGACAAAAATGCCCAAACCAAGCAATACATTTCGTTGCCGCGAAAATTTGAATCGGTGTTGGAAAATTTCGAATACGAAGGGATTAAAATCCTCGATAAAACCTACCATAACAATAAAATCCGTGTGGGACATCTCAAGGGGAACCGATTTTTTATCCGCCTTAAAAAAGTGAACCCGACGGCTGCGGTAAAAATCCAAGAAGCGCTCAAAATGATCAAGCAATACGGAATGCCGAACTATTTCGGATTTCAGCGTTTTGGACTTGATGGGGAAAACTACAAAAAAGGGGAGGCAATCTTAGCGGGAAGCCTCAAAGAACGGAACAAAAAATTAGCCCAGTTTTACGTCAATGCGTATCAAAGCTATCTTTTTAACGGATGGCTTGCCCGCCGTATTCAAATCTCCAAATTGGTGGAGAGTTTTAATACGGAACAACTTTCCGGCCACATCAATCTTCCGATAGAAGAACTAAAGGTGATGAAAGCTCAAAAACATCCGTTCAAACTGATTCACGGGGATGTTATGATGCATTATCCTTACGGAAAGATATTTCATTACGAAAGCGACGAAGAGGTGGAGCGGTTTAATAAACGGGATATTTCGTTTACCGGGCTTTTGAGCGGAAAGCGTGCAACACGCTCGGTTGGATTAGCCGAAACGATCGAAAGAGACTATGATGCGATCACAAGCGGAATCGACGGAGCACGTCGCTACGGATGGATTTTCCCTGAAGAGATTGAAGGGGAGTACAAAGAAAATGATGCGTGGTTTGAGCTTCATTTTACCCTTCCAAAAGGGTGCTACGCCACCGTTTTGATCGAAGAGATTGCCAAAAGAGAAATTCAAACCGATGAAACCCAGGAGTAACCATGAAACAACATTTTACCTCTGCTGTATCCCAAATCTTTGGCCGTTTTGCATCCAAAGCACACGGAAAAACCTTCCAAAGCATGATCAATCGCATCTATGTCAAAGCGATGGGATTGGACATGAGCGATTTTAAATCGCCCGAAAGTTATCCGACGCTTAATGCGTTGTTCACCCGCAAACTGAATCAGCCACGTAAATTTTCATCCGATCCGAAAGATATGATCAGTCCGTGTGACTCGTTGATCACGGAATGCGGAGTGATTGAAGAGAATCTTGCCTTGCAGATCAAAGGGATGAGTTATAGTGTCGATGAGGTTCTCGGAGAGGGGATAACCGCAGAATCAAAACAAAGTATACATAACGGAATGTTTGTCAATTTTTATCTCTCTCCCCGTGATTATCACCGCTATCATGCCCCTTTGGACATGCAGGTGTTGCGTGCGGTGCATATCCCGGGTAAACTCTATCCGGTCAATATCCCCTCACTAAAAAAACAGCTCAATTTGTTTATCGAAAATGAACGGGTCGTTTTAGAGTGTCTCAGCACGGAGGGAAAACGATTTTTTCTCATCTTGGTCGGTGCGTTGAATGTCGGTGAGATGGAGGTGAATTTTGAACCGCGTATTCGAACGAATAGTGGTGTATTGACGCCGAGTATCTACAGCTATCAAGAGCTTCATTTGAGCAAGGGGGACGATTTCGGGTGTTTCCGTATGGGATCCACGATCGTCATGTTGTGTGAAAAAGAGATGATTGATCTAGGAATTTCAAGCGGGCACAACGTCCGTTTTGCTCAAACGATCGGAAGAATCAAGTCTTAAATAATATATCCAAACGGATGTGCAAATGGGTATCTTCTTCATAAATGTCGATCGTGCTGTCGACTGGTGGATGAAGCTTGACCAACGCTCCTTGGATAGAGTGAAACACATGCGAGAATTTTGGAAACATCGGAGCGTCAATCCGGTCAATGTGACCGTGCTGAATAATATGCGCTAATGAGGTAATACCGCTGTAGTAGACCGTTTTGTTGATCGAACGGGTGATGCGGTAATTGCGTAATAATTCAATATTTTTAATTAATACTTCCTGCTCTTCTGCGCACAATATCTTATTGGCGTGTGCTCGTTCAAGCTCTTCGGCAATCTCATCCTCTACCATTTTTTGCCGCTCTTGGATCTCTTGATCCAGCTGCGGATCGTTTTGCCGAATGAGTTCAAGAATGCGATCAGTGTCGAGCGGCTTATTCGACGCGATATAGGTATAGCGTTTTCCTCCGTCGTATTCGTGATTTAATGCTTGGATCAGCTCTGCGACGATACTTAAATAGATAAATTTGTCTTCTTTGTTGAGATCGAACGTCACCCCGTGAGCCGAGATGAGAGGTTTAGGGCCAGCGTATTTCAAAGACATTAAATACTCCTTTATCTGTGTTTGGTAACTTATTATACGTTAAATCTAA
>NZ_JAEMQA010000045.1 GCF_022759005.1 Sulfuricurvum sp.
TATATTAAAGTACAATTTATTACCTATATGTAAATTTATGGCATTTTGCAAAGTGGGTATGTAGCAGTGACGGTATTTTTACGAAGTAAACGTTTGATTAATAAAAGTAGTATTTAATTCACAAATAAGATATTTACAGTCATTTAGTAAACATTTGAGGTGATTTAGATAGAATTTTATAAACAGCTATGTATTTAGGAACCCATGGACAAACACGCATTTAATGCTATGCTCAAAACCGCCGGACTCAGCAAAAAAGAGTTTGCCGAGATTTTAGGGACCACTGGGGGTACTATTTCAAACTGGGGCAATGAAGATCGTGAGATCCCCTATTGGGTAGAATCGTGGTTGAATCTCTATATTGAGAATCAACACTGCAAGAAAATCAAAGAAGCGATTAGAAAAAGCGGTGTATGCGATTTAATGGATAAAAAATCGAAGTGAACTTTCTAACTTTCTATAAGACTTTAAAAAGTTCTCTATTCCCACAATATAGGGATTCATTGTGCATTTTTTCATCTACTCCCAAGCGGGAGTAGATTTACATTAATTTAACTATACTGTAATTACGAAGTCATATTGTGAATTTGTCGCTAACTATTCTCTAAAGCGAAGTCATGTTGTGATTTGATATAACTATGCCGTAATTACGAAGTCATATTGTGAATTTTGTATCAAATTGTTCTACTGGTATCCTCACTTCACTCAAAAAACGAAGTCATATTGTGATGTATTTATATTCTTTGATTTCATCCATTGAATATTGTTACTATTTTAATGATTTAACCTATTACATGCACAATTTGACTACGTTTTGGATCGCATGAATATTATTATCAGCATATATAAATGAGTATAGTAAGAAAAAACGAAGCCATATTGTGAAGAAATATATATTTGGACTATAGTCGCGAAGTCATTTAATACATCTTACGAAGTCATGTACTACTTCGGCGAAGTCATTTAGTGACAAAACGAAGTCATTTACCTCATAAAACGAAGTCATATTGTGACGCTTCTATAGGTATTTATAGATATTTATAGAATAAATAGATATCTATAGGTAAGCGGGAGAGATCAAGGGTCTTTACCCCTTGATTCACCCTATTCCTCAGAAAGACCTGGAAGTTCTTTTGTTTTGTTCGGTGTACTCATAAACGTAATGCTATTATCGAAGGAGCCTTTACGATAAATCAATTTTGTTTTTGGTTCATAAGTGATTCCATAATCTTTTAACAGCTCGGCATTATCTCGGATCTCTTTGATAGCCGTTTGTTTTGTACGGATGGATTCCATTGGGAAGCCA
Source organism: Sulfuricurvum sp. (assembly GCF_022759005.1). GTDB lineage: Bacteria > Campylobacterota > Campylobacteria > Campylobacterales > Sulfurimonadaceae > Sulfuricurvum. The sequence goes on from NZ_JAEMQA010000045.1 coordinate 1,307, forward strand.
ATGGTTTGCAGTAGATTATCGATACTCATCGTGCTTGCTTGTGCATGTGTCCAAAAGAAACGAATGACCGCTCGAAGAAGAGCACTTTTGACTTTTAAAAGTTTAGGAAGTTCCTTGGTATAGTTAACGGTAAGTTGATCTTCGAAGTATTTTCGATATTCAGGAGTGATTACTATACCAAAACTTTTGTGCTTAGTACTATAAGCAAATGAGCTGATAATATTGAAGCTATAAAAATCTTCACCATCGGTAGTACGGAATTCAATCGCGGTGGTTTGGATCTCATCGAGTTTATCTTTGAGCCATTTGGTATTTCGCGAAGTTGTTCCGCTGTACGATTTTAAAATGTCTGATGTGGAAAAATAGATTGCTATTGCACCACCCTCCATCTCTTTGATCTCTTTTGCACCGGCGAAAAGACAATCTAATAAATCTCTATGGGTTTGAGTCAGAATATTACCTTTGATGACTGTTTTACCCCAACTGGTTTCGATGTAACGTTTTTTTTGATTTTCAATAAACTGGGTGTAAGTCTTTGAGGTAGAACTGATTTTTTCGATAGGGGCAAAAACTCCGGTTCGTAATTCGCTAACCGTAGCATTTGAATTTTCAAACTTTTTGACAATATCAAATTCTTTGAAAACGAGTTGTTGCTTTTCCATTTAGAAATCCTTCATAAATGATTGGGGATCAATTTTCGTTTCAGGGAAAATCTGTCTTGAGACACTTTTCCCACCGAGGAGTTTAGCAGCACCATAGTTGTCTTTTGTAAGAGAGATTTTGCGCAGGTGAGAACGTGTTTCATCAACCTCCCCTTTTTTATCGGTTACAACACTAATTTCATACACCAATCGTACGGCATCGGTAAAGGCACTTGCTCCCCGTGCCTGAGTAGTGTTCTTTGTGCTGTGATGGATAAAAATGATGGTCTTGTCTTCTTTTGCCGCCCATTCGGTAAATAGTTGCATGAATTTACGAGCATGTGCATTGTTGTTTTCGTCGGCACCGAAGAATGCGATTAACGGATCGAGGATAATAAGATCATAGTTTGAGAGACTTTTTTTGAAGTCGCTGAAATAGGCATTAACTTCAACTCCCCTTCCCTGCTCTAATAGTACTTGGATGGTTGGGCTATTACTGATCGCTAGACGTCCTTTGAAAAACTCAAGCGGTTTTGAAATGATGGATGAAGCGATTTTTTCAGATCGATGAGCGGTAAGCCCAACCGGATCTTCTGAGAGCCATGCGAATGTTTTTGCGCTTGGCGATTCGATTAGATAGCGCATCATGAGCTGGAGCACCATCCAGCTTTTACCGCTTCCCCCCGGAGCGGAGATGAGAGAAACGGTTTTTTTAGGAAACGGCAGCCACTCTTTGCAAATGAAATCCGCTTCTTCAGGTTTTAGAGAAACGATGTCGTGTGTTTCAAATAAAGCGACACGATGGGTTTCTCGGAAGTTTTCCAGTTTTTCAAGAGTTTTAGACAACAATGCCGTTGCATCGACCGATTCATCGTGAAGATCCCGATTGAATGAATTGATAAGGGAAGTGAGTTGGCGTTTATTACCTAGCTCACTCAAAGAATCAATGTAGGGGCGAATAGTGGCTGCAGGAGTTGTAGTTAGAATGGAAACCAGTTCATTTTCATAAAGGTGACCATTTTTCTTCAGGGTATTATTGATCATCCCTTCTTCTACCGGGATCCCCTTAGAATGAAGATTCAAGATCGTTTGTAAAATGATTTGATGCGATTCGTGGAAAAAAAGCTCTTGTGAACTGAGAGGGTGAAAAAAATCGCTGATTAGATTCGGCTCAAAAATAAGGCTAGCGAGCAAAGTTCGTTCGAGATCAATATCGTATAACTGGTGAGTCATCTACTTCCTTTGCTATTGTATGAGATATTTTAGCACACTTTGCTCCAACAAACAAAAATACTAACACGACTAACACAAAGGTATGATTTTTGCTATACTAAGGCAAACAAAACGGGACGACGAATGATTATTACGATTTCACATCAAAAGGGCGGTGTAGGCAAATCTACCCTTGCTTATAACATTGCTTTAGAGCTCGCTCGCAAAAATAACGTAGAGGTTATAGATTTAGATGTTCAGCAGACGGTAACCGCATACAATCAAATCCGAGAAGAGATGGGACAAACACCATTGCCAGTGCACATTTTTACAACCAGCGAAGAATTGGAAAGCTACTTTGAATCCATGGATGAGGATACAATCGTTATTGTTGACTCAGGTGGGTTTGATTCGAGTTTAAACCGTTTTGCAATTCTCGTCAGCGACTTCATTATTACCCCCGTTTCAAGTGAATTCACTGAAATTTTAGGTCTTCAAAAATATGAAAGTATCCTAAGAGAGTTGTCAGAGCAATCAGGAACTACCATTGTCACAAATGTTGTTCTTAATAAAACGAATCCGAATCAGAAAAAATTTGATGAAGTGAGTGATTTTATTCGTGGATCACGCCACTTCAACCTCATGGATTCAATGATGCGCCGTCGTGTTGATTTTGCCAACAGTGTTGCGTATGGTTTTAGTGTCCGTGAGCTTGATAAAAAATCAGAATCAACCAAAGAACTCAAAGAGTTTGTAAAAGAAATTAAGCGCAAGGTAGGGATTAATGACAAGAAAAAAGATTGATTATTCATTAGCGAAAAAAATCTCGCAAAATGCTGCATTAACAGAACAATTGCATGTTGTCGAACAAAATCCCGAATCAGTGATTGAAATACCCCTCTCAAAACTTCAGACAAATCCGTATCAGCCTCGTATTGGCATGGAGTCTGAATCGTTAAAAGAACTTTCGGATTCAATTGAAGCAAATGGGTTATTACAGCCTATCATAGTCGCTAAAGACGGTGATGTTTTAACCATCATTGCAGGTCATCGCCGTGCCGAAGCCCATAGAGTCTTGGGAAAAGAGTTTATTAAAGCGATCATCATGGATAAAGTTGTGCATGCACAACTGGCTCTTCTTCCGTTGGTTGAAAATTTACAGCGTAGTGATATGAACCCGATTGAAAATGCGATAGCGTTTAAAAAAATATTGGATGACAAGATTGTTGAGAGTCAAAATGATCTAGCTGAAGCTATCGGCGTGTCGAAAAGCTGGTTGTCAAAAACATTATCGGTTCTTCGCCTCCCTCCCCCTCTTCTTGAAAAAATCAAGACGGATAAATATAGCGATATTACTGTTTTGTCAGCACTCAATAAAGTGGATGTTGACATTCTTGACAAGCTCTATAATGAGATTAAAAATCTCTCACGTTCCGATGCGCTTGAAGCCATTAAAAATGCGTTATTAAAACCTACACAGAAAAAATCACGTGTTGAGATATCTAAAAATAAAATTGTCATTAATACACAAGGGATCGATGCCGATAAAAAAGAGAAGATTGATGCAATGATTAGTCAAATCAAATATTTATTGGGGAACTAATTTATCAGTTGTGCATGCACAACTTCTATAACTCCCCTCCCCCTCTAATAATATCCATTCCATACTTATCCCTCACCTTTGTCAGC
>NZ_JAEMQA010000152.1 GCF_022759005.1 Sulfuricurvum sp.
GTAGTAGCGTTGAAGGATGAGAATCTTGAACATCATCAGCCGATCAAAGGGTGGATGAAAATTTTGATTGAAATTTGACCCGTTTTTTTGAAAAAAAATGACCCACCTAAGAAGAGTAACATCATAACATTTTTTGACTTTCACTCCTTTGTTTTTTCAGTTTTTTGATTTTTGATTTTTATTAGATCTTTCATTCTCCAACTGGGTCCGTTGATGAGAAAGGGATACGAGTGATGAAGAAGACGATCAAGAATAGCTGTTGCGATAACATCGTCCCCAAATATTTGACCCCATTCCTGAAACTCTTTATTAGACGTGATAATAGTTGAGTTTTTTTCATACCGCTTGGAGATCAATCTGAAAAAGAGGGAAGCCGATTCTTTGTCGATATCGAGGTAGCCGATCTCATCGATGATAAGGATTTCGATCCGACTGATCGCTTCAAGATAATCGGCGATGGTATTGGAACGATTGGCGGCGATTAATTCACGCGCAAGTTCTTCAGCACTGATAAACTTTACCCTCCTGCGCTGTTTAGTCGCTTCAAGACCCAAAGCGATAGCAAGATGTGTTTTACCGACGCCTGGCGCTCCGACAAAGAGGATATTTTTAGCATCTTCTAAAAAGCTGAGTGTTGCGAGTTCACGAATAAGCCGCTCTTCGATTTGAGGCTGGAAGCTGAAGTCATAACTCTCTAAGGTAGCAATATAGGGAAACCCTGCTTTTTTAATGCGGGCATTGACGCTTCGATCTACCCGATCGATGATCTGGCGCTGAAGAAGAGTATAGAGGTACTCTTGATACGATATTTTTGATTTCGCTGCATCAAGTGCGGAACTCTCGTAGTGTTCGAGTACCGAAGAGAGTGATAGCAGTTTACAGTAGGCTTCAATGTTTGATTGCATCGAACCGTTCTCAATGGTAACGGGGCCGCTGTTTCTAAATTGGGTGGCATTCATAGTTGGTAATCTCCTAAATCTCGTTTGATATTCCCAGTGGGAAGTGTGATATTGAACAGATTGAGCTGTTCTTTTTTGGGTTTGCTCTGATGGGTGATGGTCCCCTTTATGATGGCGAAGCTGTAGGTGTTTAGGGTGAAGCACTCTTCCATAGCGATCACACATTCTTTGTCGTCATAGTATTCGAACAGATTGGCGATCTTGTAAAGATGGCGAGCAGGATGGATCCGTTTTTGGACTTTGATATTCTCGATAAAGTGGTGAATATTGCTGTAGTTGGCAAACCGTTTCGTGAGTCTTGAAACTGACATTGTTAGTGTGTCATAAGCATCGGTTCGATACCCTTTGAAATGTTCGGGGTTGATAATCACTTCCCCTTTGCCCAGGCAAAGGGCATGAGATGCAATCAGCTTGTTCTGGCTGGAATAAATCTGCAAAGTCGTTCCATACACTATTCGTATCCATACCTCTTTGCCGGTAAAATAATACGGGACTGAATAACGGTTCGATTTATAGGAGATCAAACAGTCTGAAGTGACTTTACGAAATTCCTCTTTGAATCCGATATAGTGTTTGACCTCTCCGGTACGGTTGTCATAAGGCAGCGCTCTGAGAAGAGATTGCTCTTCTTGTTCAAACAGTATCTTGGTGATTTGCTTGGTACTGCCGTGAAGAAGGAGATTATGCTCATTGCCAAACGCTTTTAAACGGCGTCGTAGCTCCTCAAAGTTCTCAAAGGTATTTCCTGAAATGAAGTGTGTTTCAAGATAGGCAAATGGGCTCTCCACTTTCCCCTTGCTCCAGGGATGAGCGGGAAGGCTTCGGGTCGGTTTGATTCCGTAGAATCCGCAAAAATGCAAAAACTTCTGATTCCAAACCAAATTCTCTTTAGACGCTTTCGTCACAAAAACGGTCGCGTTATCCACCTGTAAGCGCTCACACACTCCACCAAAAAAGGAAAAACTCTCTTCCAAAGCGGTTAACACATCGCTTTGCGTGATGCTCAGACTCACGTCATAACATTTATATCTGCTGTACCCCAATATGGCCAAATGGACATATATCTTTACGCTCAATCCCCCAATCTCTACGACATACTCACTCCAGTCATACTGCATCTGCTCCGCTGGAGCGGTCTCATAACGCATGAACGCATCAGGAGATTTACTGTTGACATCATTGGATATCGGTTTCAAAAATTCCCGTATATATGCATACAGTGCATACTGGCTTCCGCCATAGCCCCGCAACTGGATATCCTTCAAAATCCGTGACGCTTTCAGGCTTTTCTTGAGAAATGACTCCTTGATAAAATCTATATGAGGGATAATATGCTCATTGACCTTTTTCTCTCCACGGTTATACAATGGCATCTCATCGCTTGCAAGAGCCTTCTTCACTGTATTGCGACTGATCCCAAGCATATTCGCAATCGCTCGTGTCCCAATGCTTGGATTTTTCGTTTTTATATTCCGAATGGTTACCCAATCCTCCATACTGATCACTCCTTTTACCTCTCATACTTTTTTTACGAAAGGATATGGTTTTTAATCTTCAGGGGTGGGTCAAAAAAAATCAAAAAAGTGGGTCAGTTTTCAGTCAAAAAATTCAGATAGAAAAACTTTAGATAATAATCAAGGTCATATTTATAGTTCGTTTAACCAAATAGCCCTGTCGTATTAACTACTTTTAATGATGAATTTTCTTGTAAGGCAGTAAATTTATACCCCATCTTCTTATACCCTTTAAGCCGTTTGGTGAAACTGCTTTTGAGCAGGGGGACTTGATGATCGATAAAGTCGATAGCCAAACACTCCTGACCCTGACGACCGATTCTTCCAAGATATTGAACCATCCTCTCATCGTAGGAAATTGGCATCGTAAATACAATCGTATCCAAATGACCGATATCAATACCTTCACCGATATAGTTACTTATTGAAAGAATGATTGAGGCTTCGCTAGTTTGGGCAAATTGTTCGCGTTTCATTTTTGTTCCCATAGCGCCGTAGAGAAGGAGTGCGTCAATATTCTCTAGTTTGAGGCGATGCCACAAATGATTTAGATGCTCGATCCGCTCACTAAGTACCAATACTTTTCTATGTCTGAGAGTTTTAATCTCATCAATGATCAGTTGATTACGGTCATTGTCCTCACTCAGCTCACCTAGAATCATGGAAAAGTGATTAAGTAACGTTTCGTATTGAGTCGGAACTGTTTTAAGGTGATGTCGCTGTGTGGTTGTTTTTTTGATCTCATAGACAATTTCACCGCATTGCAGACGCATGATCGCTTCCATTCCATCTTTACGTTTTGGGGTGGCACTGAGACCAACGACATATTTGCCTTTAAACCGTTTCAGCGGTATTTCAAACGATACAGCAGGAATATGGTGCGCTTCATCGATAATGATCTGTGAATATTCCTCTATCAGTTCAGGACGGTTTTTGAGTGATTGAAGCGTTGCAATATCTAACGAACCGTTGAGAGATTTTTTTCCTTTTCCTAAAATACCTATCGCTTTTCCATCAATAGAAAAATAGTTCATGAGCCGTTCTTTCCATTGATCGATGAGTGCCGTTTTATTGACAAGAATAAGGGTTTTTACACTTCGTGTCGTAATGATTGCAGAAGCTACCGCCGTTTTTCCAAATCCGGGCGGAGCGATAAGAAGTGCGTAATCGTATTGCATGAGTGAATTAAAGACATCAATTTGTTGTGGTCGTAGTTCCAATACCAATAGCGGAGCTTCTGTTTTTTCAAGAAGGCGTTTATCTTGAAACTCCAGTTTGATTTTATGTTTCACTCCCAAACGGCGCAACGGTTCTAAGAGCCCTCTTGGCATAACGATGTAGCGTTCATTAAGATCATAGGTGGAAACAATACGCGGTGTATTGAATGTGGATAGACGTTGTTTCTGGCGCATGAAGAATTCTGGGTTATAGAATGATGCCATCCGCTTCAACAGGTTGAGAAACGATTTGCTTAATCCTTCAAATTCAATGTAAATCGAATCGTGTAAAACTAATTTGAGCCGTTTGGGAGTGGAGAGTTTAACTTTTTCAATCTCCCATGGCATTAACGTTTCTTCGACTTCTAAAGATTGAGTGTAGGTTTGAATCAAAGAACCAAGGCATGAAGGTGTAATTTTGGACACACCGCTCAAATAGCTCCATTGATCACTATAGGGTTGAAGAGTATCGATATCAACAAATACAGTTTTTCCCTCATTACGAGATCCATAATGCAATGGCAGAGCGATTAAGTTACCCAAGCCATCATAAGGAACATAATCTTGATTGGGGAAAAGGCGATCGAAGCTTTTCATATCGATACCGTCACTATGATCCATCGCTCTGGTAATAATAAGATCGCCCAAGATCCGTGCATCACGGGCACGGACGTTATGTGAGAAGAAAAACCAAATATGAAGTCCGTTGCCCGATTTGGATATTTCAAACGAAGGGGATAGATTCATTTCTTGACATACGGTGTTGATGGCTCGTGCATCGTTTAGAAAACTCGATTTATCTAAATCAATAGCAAGAAAAGAGCAAAATGATTGGTCTTTCACTGCATACGTGCCAATTCGAACTTTGCCTTCTAAGTGTGATTGGATAACAGTATCGGTTAACGGAAGATAATCATTTCCTTGAAACGTAGCCGTTTTTGGAAAATACCCTTTTTTTAATCCATCACTGCTCACCCAATAAGTAGCATAGACATCTTCTCGACCGACAAAGAGAGATCGATAGAGGGTAATTTTTCCTTCTTTTGTGAAGGTAGAGTGTTTTTCGAGTTCCTGTTTGATTTGGAGGATTTGCACTTCAATGGAGTGTTTTTGAGATTCAAGAGAATGGAGATGCTCTTTTAATTGATC
>NZ_JAEMQA010000149.1 GCF_022759005.1 Sulfuricurvum sp.
TATTGGATAGTTTATTTTAGAAGCGGTTTGAGTTTCGGGGTCGTTTTTTCAATTGCGGATATAACCTCTCGGTTCTCTTTTAATACCGCAATGTCCATCGGAGTCATCCCCTCCTGACTTATCGAGCTTGCCGATGCGCCGTTCTCCAAAAGATATAAGGCGATAGGGGTAAAACCTTTCCAAATTGCCAAATGCAGTGCTGTCGCTCCGCCGTTGTCTTGAGCGTTGACGTCAGCCCCTTTTTGAACCAGATATGTAACTGCTTCCGTATTGCCAACCCAGCAGGCGTACATCAATATAGACTTTTTATTGTCTTCTCGCATACTGTTGGCATCCGCAATCGTTTGTACACGCGATTCAAATGTTTTCGTATCGTTTCGATCCAATAGTGCAACCAAGTCGAGTATATCCACTGCTTGCAGTGAAAATGCGGCAAGTACTATGGTGATTAAATGCCTCATTTTCTAAATTGCTCAATAAATTCTTCAATGTCATCAAAAAGTGCTTGCAAATCCTCTTCGTGTTCTACTTCATCTGCCAGAATTTGAGACACTAGATCATACGTAATAATATCTTTTTCACGAGTGATGTCTAGGATGTTTGAATAGACACTGATAGCACATTGTTCACCCCTGATCGCTTGTTTCAAAACTTTTCGAACATCGCCGTCGGTCGGAGCATCATAGCCACAATTGGAGTTAGTTAGCCACTCTGAGGGGTGTAGGGCAGGGGTGCCGCCGAGTTGAATGATACGGTCGCATACCATCGTTGCATGGCGAAGCTCATCGGCTGCATGCTGAGTCAGTTCGGTAATAGCGGCATCTTTCATCAGTCCTTTGACAACTTTGGCTTCAATAAAATATTGATAATAGGCCAACCATTCATCGCAATAGGCTTTATTTAATAGCTCATATACCGTTTGAGCTTCGATTCCTCGAAGGAGGGAAATACCTCGTTTTGCCATGACTAACTCCTGATGCTTATAGATAGCTAAACTGTATCACTCTCCCTCTTAAAGGAAAATTATTATCCACAATAAGTTAAAAGCTTCTCATTTTCCAAAAGGTTAATTCCCTCTTTTTTTGACAACGAAATAATTCCTTCGGATTTAAGCTTTTTGATCATTCGAGAGAGAGTTTCCGGGGTGATCCCCAGCATTTGTGCGATTTGCACCCCTGTGAGCTGTTCAAATACTTTTCGATCATCACGGATCAATCGGGCGACTTTTGCGAGAGCACTCGGTGCACTGTGACGCTGCAATGCTACCTCCAAAGCGGCAATTTTAGTGGTTAATGATGCGATCAACGCGATACTCAGCGAAGGATCGTTTTTCAATAAATCCAAAAACGGATCGCGCGAAATTTTGAGCACAAGGGCAATAGAAGTCGCTTCACAGGATGCCGGATAGGGTATTTGACGAAGTGTTGCTACTTCTGCGATCAAAGAAGGAGCATGAAAGCGGTGAATCACCATCGGTTCGATCGAAGCGGTTGATTTGAAGACAACCGCTTCCCCTTCGACCAAAAAATGGAAATACTCACTTTGATTACCTTCATAAAAAACAATCTCGTGTTCATCATAGTGGCGCAGAATACCGATCGATTCGATCTGTCTTCGCTGAGCAGCAGAGAGTTGGCTAAAAAGCCCTATTTTATCTAAGGAGACTGTATCATTTTGAGCTGAGGGGTTCAAAGCCAAACTCCTTAGCACGATACAGTTCTACGGGATAGATAACTTGCGAATGGATGATCCGCATCCCGTATTCTCTTTGAGAGTGATCGAGCAGGGATACGAGATAGTCGATACCCACACTTGTAGAATAGGCAATCCAATCGGTGCTCATTTCATTATTCATCATCATGTTGGCAGTATAAATCCCTGTAGGAAATTCGATCAAAGAGTTAGCAATGATCATATTTTTTCGATCACCGTATTGTGTAAGTAATAGTAATGTCGGATCGAGATTGATCTGTGTAGAGAGTATATTGCGTTCGTGTATGCCGTTGAATGTCATTTGTGATGCTAAAATGGCACTTTTGACCACGGGGATGTGGATAATGACACTGTTTTTGTTGAATTTACTGGGCTTTGAGAGATGGGAAATAATATTATCCCCTTTGGTATCGACGCTATACGCCTGAACCTTTTTCTTTTCGCTTTTGTGCGCTAAAAAAACCTCTTCCGTTATACTTTTAAGCTGCGTTCCGACACTCGAATCGTCATAAAAGATGGCAATGGAGTCTGACATATACGGTAAAAGAGCTTCTATCTGAGCGGAATAATCGATTCCGCCAAAAGTAATATTCTCCGGTGCAGATTCCAAATCCCGTTTATGAACGGTCGGTATATATACAGGAAGGTTCAACGGCAATGTAGCAAAATTTTTCGCTCCCGTAGCAGTGAGCGGCGCCAAAATAGCATCCATCCCGTCTCGTTGAGCATCATCGATCGCCACTTTCAAAGAAACTGAAGATTCATCTTTGATATCGTAGCGTTTGATCGCAAAGTGCTCTTTTTTTCGACTGCTCAACGTAGCGAGTGAGACATTATAGAGCAGCTGTGTATATTTTCCGATCACATTCGGAGATGAAATGATCCCTATTTTGAGTGGTTTTGACGTCGCTACCTCTACGGACGGCTGAGTGAAATCGCTAGATTTTCGTATGATAATGTCCCGTCCGAAAGTGTTGATTCCCAGCAGAATGAGAACGAAAAAAAGTGTAAATATTTTCATGATAGTTGCGCTTTGATGGTTTGCAGGTCTCTCATCGCCTCTTTTTTCAATGAAGGATTCCGAATAAGGTAGAGAGGATTGTACATCGGCACAATCTGCGTCTCTCCGAATGGGACGACTTCCCCTCTTATACGCTCAAAATCACCTTGATCCCCGGTTAAAATTTGATATGCTTCAGCTCCGAGGGTAACAATAACTTTTGGTTTAATCACCTCAAGCTGTTTGAACAAATAGGGTGAACAGCTGCAATATTCACTCTTGGAAGGGGCTTGAAATCCAAAAGGCTTACATTTCACGGCATGGGTAAAATAGACATCTTCTGTTTTAAGGAGAAGAACTTTTTCAATCATGTCGCGTAACATCACGCCCGATCGTCCTACATAGTATCCGTTTTCTTCATCTTCAGCGGCCGAAACATATGCATCAATAAAGACGATACGAGCATTCGCCGGCCCGTGACCGCTCATACTTTGCGAACGAGATTTACTGAGATCACACATATAGCATTTTGAAATCGCTTGCGAAAGGGTAGCAAGAGTATCCGGCAAAGTGCTCTGAGACGTGTGAATATTCGGTGTAATTGGATCGGAATAATCGTATCCCAATGCTTTCAGCCGATATAGATTTTCGAGTATTGCCAAATTTTGAAAAGAGTCCACGTGTATCACTTACTTTGAATTTTAAGAGAGTATAAATAACAAGGGGTTAAAAGGAGATAAAGATGTTATTGATCCAAAATACAGCTGGAAAGGAGATTTTTCCAACCTACAAAAAGGCTGGAAAGTACCTATAATTAGGTTATGAGCAGTGTCCTCCACCGCAACAGGTAGAAGCTTCTTCGACTTCTACTTCAACCGGAGTAGATTCCCATATACCGTGTTTGGTGCAGTAGCCGTGTGCCACAAGGGTCAATTTTTTACCCGTAGGGACGATGTTGAATGTTACTTCCGCATGGTTTTTCTCATTTCCGAGTGTACCGGGGACGAAATCGGCGCGAGCAAGCAATGTTTCGCCGTTGTAAAGCGCAATGTTAGCGATGAAGTGATCGAAATCGTCCGGATGAGAATATTCGTTCCCCATTTTAACGGTAACGGCGAATTTTTCACCTTTTTTTGCAGTTGAAGCACAGTGGATAAACGGTGAGTGACGATCGATATAATCTTTCTTCGCTTCACGATCTACGGTGCTGATATCTACGTAACGATTGATTGTTGGCATGTTGTTTCCTTGTTGAAATAAATATGATGCGGGTATTGTACACCCAGAAACTTTTAACTAGACCTAAATAAGATATTTTATCTCTGAATTAATTTTTTCCAAAGCAACCGTTATCCAACAGCATTTTTTAACCATCCAATCGGTAAAATCGGGCTTTAAAAATGATTTATGGATAAATATATGTTAAAACCTCTTTTGATTGAAATCGGTGTCGAAGAACTCCCAGCCGTTCCACTGCTCAAAGAATTGAGCGAAATAGAGAAAAAATGGGTCGCTGTTCTCGAGAAAAACGCTCTTGTCGGAGAGTTTGAATTCTACTATACACCACGCCGTTTGGTACTCTGGCACCGTGAGTTCAAAACACGCCAAGATGACCGTATCGAAGAGTTTTACGGCGCTCCGGTAGAGATCGCAATCAAAGATGGAGTCCCGACACCGGCAGCACTCGGTTTTGCCAAAAAATGCGGCGTCGAGTTCGATCAACTCTCCCGCGCCGAAAAAGGGGGGAAAGAGGTTCTCTATTTCAGCCGTAACGTCGAGGGGCAATCGTCCAAAGCGATTCTGGGCGAGATGATCGATCAATGGATTAAAAGCCTCAGCTTCGGCAAATCAATGCGATGGGGAAGTAATCAAGAGAGCTTTATCCGACCGATCCGATGGCTCAATGTCACATTGGGAGAAGAACTCGTCGATGTTGAACTCTTTGGCGTCCGATCATCGTCTGTAACCCATGTCCACCGTATAAGCCATTTTGAGGCGAAAAAAGTCGCCTCTATCCATCACTATTTTGAGCTC
>NZ_JAEMQA010000094.1 GCF_022759005.1 Sulfuricurvum sp.
CATATATGAGAACTTTATATGTTATTGTCACCTTCTAAATTTCAAAGGAGAATATCTTATGTTTTTGTACGATAGTTTTTTTCAGTATATGACCCTTTCATTTCTACCCAAACATATGAAAGCTTCCAAGCAAAATATCACTACCGTACATCCAAGTACGAACAAATTAAAAGAATTTGCCACCTGTTCAAAAGAAGAGTTGTTCAAAACATTGAAAAGCTCTGAAGAAGGCTTGAGTCAACATGAAGCCAAGAGAAGAATTAAAATTTTTGGCAAAAATATTATTTCTGAAAATAAAAAAATCAACCCTTTTATCGTTATATTTGATAACATTAAAAATCCATTAACACTGATGCTTATCGTGTTGTCCAGTGTTTCTGCTTATATGGGTGATCTAAGAACCGCTATGGTTGTTGGCGGTATGACACTTTTAAGTGTAGTTCTCTCATCAGTTCAAGAGCTGCGTTCCAGTAAGGCTGCAGAAAAGCTCAGTAGCATGGTCTCTTCTACCGTTACGGTTATTCGCCATGACAAAAGTCAAATCCCAAAAACTATTGAGTTGCCGATTAAAGAGATAGTTCCCGGTGATATTGTTCGTCTGAGTGCAGGAGATGTTATTCCGGCGGATTTGAGAATTTTTAGTGCAAAAGACCTTTTCGTGAATCAGGCATCGCTTACTGGTGAAGCCATGCCTGTTGAAAAATTTGCCATCAATGAACATTACGAAATAGAATCCATACTTGAAGCACACAATATTTGTTTTATGGGATCAAGTATTCAAAGTGGAACTGCTGTTGGTATTGTTTGCACTACGGGACGAGACACTTACCTTGGATCAATCGCAAAAACTATTGAAAGTGCTGCAGAGCCGACTAATTTTGATATAGGGATTAAAAAATTTACTTGGCTGATGCTTCGATTCATGCTCATAATGGTTCCGCTTGTTATGATTATTAACGGTTTTTTAAAACACGATTGGATTGGGGCATTTCTTTTTGGACTCTCTGTTGCTGTAGGATTGGCCCCTGAAATGTTACCGATGATTGTTACGGTGAATTTAGGAAAAGGTGCTTTTGCACTATCAAAACAAAAAGTAATCGTAAAAAAACTGAGTGCAATACAAAACTTTGGTGCGATGGATGTTTTATGTACAGATAAAACAGGAACTTTAACTCAAGACAAAATTATCCTTGAAGAACATATTGACATAAATGGAAAAGAGAGTGATCATGTACTAGAACTTGCTTACTTAAACAGTTTTCATCAAACTGGACTTAAAAATCTTCTTGATTTAGCGGTATTAGAGCATTCTGAGATTGAAGGTTTAGCTCGTCAAGAATTTCCAGATAAAATTGATGAAATCCCATTTGATTTCAATCGAAAAAGGATGTCTGTCGTTGTCGGTAAAACAGATCATACTCATCTGTTGATCACCAAAGGTGCTTCCGAAGAGATGATAAAGATATGTACTCATGTTGAAAAAGGTGGTCAAATATTGCCGCTTGATGAAAGTATGCACGATGAGATATTTAAAATTATTCATGAATATAACGAAGATGGCTTTAGAGTTGTTGCTGTTGCTTATAAACTTATGCCAAGTACACAAAAAACTTATGCGGTGCGTGATGAATCTGAAATGATTTTAGCAGGTTTTGTCTCCTTTTTAGATCCTCCAAAAGAGAGTGCACATGAAGCTATCGCTGCTTTACAGGAATATGGTGTGAGAGTAAAAGTATTGACCGGTGATAATGAAATCGTTACCAAAAAAGTCTGTAAAGATGTTGGTTTAAATATTTCAGGAATATACAAAGGTTCAGATATTGACGCGATGAGTGATGAAGAATTGAAAATTGCCGTTGAGGAAGCGAATATTTTTGCCAAACTATCTCCTGACAACAAAGCAAGAATTGTTACAGCTCTTCGGCATAATGGTCATACCGTAGGTTTCATGGGAGATGGGATCAATGATGCACCTGCTCTTAAACTTGCTGATGTCGGAATCTCTGTGGATAGTGCCGTCGATATTGCAAAAGAGACCGCGGATATCATATTGCTAGAACGGAATTTATTGGTTTTAGCAGAAGGTATAGTCCTTGGGAGAAAGGTATTTGCCAATATCATCAAATACATAAAAATGGGGGCCAGCTCAAATTACGGCAATATGTTTAGCGTAGTGGGTGCTAGTGCAATTCTTCCT
Source organism: Sulfuricurvum sp. (assembly GCF_022759005.1). Lineage (GTDB taxonomy): Bacteria > Campylobacterota > Campylobacteria > Campylobacterales > Sulfurimonadaceae > Sulfuricurvum. The sequence goes on from NZ_JAEMQA010000094.1 coordinate 2,198, forward strand.
TTTATTCCAATGCAACCGATTCAAATAGTTACCAATAATTTTTTATATGATCTATCTCAATCAACAACTCCTACTGACCATGTAGATGAAGAACTAATCAAAAATCCAAAAAAATGGGATATTGCTGATATAAAGAACTTTATGCTTATTGTAGGACCAACCAGCTCGGTATTTGACTATATTACATTTGGAGTGATGATCTATGTATTTCATGCATGGACGAATGAAGCTTTATTTCAAACGGGGTGGTTTGTAGAATCTTTAATTTCTCAGACACTTATTATTCATATTATTCGAACCGATAAAATTCCTTTTTTCCAAAGCACAGCCAGTTTGCCCGTGATTTTGATGACTACTACGATTATGTGCATAGGAGTTTGGTTGCCTTTTTCACCATTTGCAAAAACACTCGGTTTGGTAGCATTGCCAATAGGCTATTGGAGTATATTAGTCGCTATGATGATCGGTTATGTATTCCTTACTCAAAGTGTTAAAATGTTTTATATTAAGAAATTTGCGAAGATATAAGTTCTAAAATACATGATCAGAATTCTAGGGAACTTCGGATAAGAGATCATCGTTATTATTTCGCTTCTGCAATCATATAAGTTCCGATTAGGATTAAAAACGTACCAAAAATAATTTTTAATATTTTCGTATCGGTCTGATTGGCAATATGCGCCCCTATCCATCCACCGATAATCGCCATCATTGCAATAACTATCGCGACGCGAAAATCAACATTACCACTTTTATAATACTCCATTACCGCTGCTATACCAATCGGCGGAAGCAGTACGGCAAGCGTTGTACCAACAGCTAACTTTTGAGAAAATCCCGCTAAATATATAAGAGCTGGTGTAATGAAGATTCCGCCACCCATCCCAAGAATGCCCATTAATAATCCCGACACCAATCCTATACCTATTGATATTAACCAAATCATTTTGTACCTTCTCCCTATGATTATTACAATCCTATCATAGTTTCTACACTATGTCGATTGTCACAATAAAAGTTGAGTATACGTCTTAACATCTATAACTGCCACTTCTAATATAGCGCAGATTTAACATTGTTTTTAATTGTAATGTTTCATCTTCTTTCTTCTGTGTTTTGAATAGTGCGTCTGATTGTTTTTATCTGTAGAAATGACACTGATATTGCCATCTACTTCTAGGATTAACAACTTAACATCCTCTATTTTTTCAATACCGTGTTCTCTTATAGCCTCGTTTATCTCATCCGTTGAAATTTCAGATTTTTTCATCTCTGCTTCCATTAATACACCATCTCTGACTAAGATAATGGATTCTGACTCAATAAATATTTTGACTTTCTCATTTTGAAACATAACTTTTTTGACTAAATAATTCGCTAAAAATAAAACAGTCGCTGCAAATATTCCCCCATCTAGGGAGGTATTTGGTCCAACCATAGCGTTTTGGACAGCATTACTGATAAGAAGAAGTAAAATAACATCACCTGCGTTGAGCTGAGAGAGTTGACTTTTACCAAAAACTCTTAGGCCGACCATCATAAAAAGATAAACAAAAAGACTCCGAAAGCCTATATCCAAATATTCCAATTAAGAGCCTCCTTTATGCATGGGTTAAACGTCGTCGCATTCCAAAAAGTGAAAATGCCAATATTACAGCCAAAGACGATGCAATCGCAAAAGGAAGTGTGCTTCCGAAACGATCCCACAGCCATCCGGCCGTTGCAAGTGACATAAGAGTAGTTATCCCAATAGCGGTGTAATAGACGCCATACGCCGTGGCTTTGAGTTCGGCAGGTGCGGTATCGGAAATGATCGCCTTGGCAAGTGCATTAAACCCACCGGCAAAAAATCCGTAAATCCCAAATCCAACCCATGCTCCCCAAGCGGTTCCTGATGCCATCGCAAGCGCACCCAATCCAAATGCAAAATAAACGATAGACAACAGGGTTGCTTTCCCGAACCGATCTGCCATTTTTCCTATCGGTATGGCAAAAACAGAGAGGATAAGATTATAGAGAGTATAGGCGAGGGGAATCATCGCCAACGCCATACCGTTATCTCCGGCTTTGAGAATCATAAACGAATAATTCATTGCAAAGAGACTAAAGAGGCTTTGGAACCCTACGAGCCAATAAAATGGTGTACTCAGTGCTTCTGGGCGAAACCGTCGAATCGGTGCCGGAGTAAAAGGCTTATCAACGACAAAGACGACAAGAACAAACAAGGCAATAAGCCCCGGTATCATACTCAAAGCAAAAACGGTTCGAAACGTCGCTTCGCTCTCACCCAAGAACCACAATAATCCAAATGCACTCAAACTCCCTGCAACGGCTCCTGCACTGTCCATCATCTTGTGAAACCCAAAAATAAAGCCGCTTGCTTCTTTGGGGGTTGAGTGAGAGATAAGAGCATCACGAGGAGCAGTTCGAATCCCTTTTCCTAAACGATCGGCAATACGAATAGTAGCGATCATCGAAGCACTTTGGGCGAAAAAGGCAAACGGTTTAATGAGATTGGAAAGCCCATACCCGATAAT
>NZ_JAEMQA010000064.1 GCF_022759005.1 Sulfuricurvum sp.
GAGCTTCAAAGCGCGATAGTGCTAAGATAAAGAAGAAACGGGAAAGGAAAAGGCCACCTGTAAAGCCTAAAGCAGAAGAACCCATCGACCTGGATGAAGTGCCTGATATTGCCCAGTTTGTGGAGACAACTGAATCATTGAAATGCGCCTTTGAACATCTCATGAAAACCAGAGTAAAGGATGACGAACATATTCATTCATCTCCTGGTATTAATTTTCCATTGCGGGGTTTATGTCACCAAGCAAATGTTTGTGTTTGTTGTGATCGCTTTATAACCGGTACTGCTGAAGTGAGGTGGATCAGCAAACGAAACTTACTTGTCAATCAGGAAAGGCTGGTCGATGAGGAACTACCGGAAGGGCTAAAAGATTGTTATAAGGTTTTTGATCCGGCCCTTCAACATTTGTTATTATCTCCCAGAGCAAGAGTGAATGTAAGGGAGGAGTATGTGTGCTGCAGTCAATGTTCGGATTCATTGAGACCCCACCGTAAAAAGAAACTACCGCCAAAGTTCGCGATATCAAACCGTTGGGCAATAGGCAATCTTCCACCAGAAATACTAGAGTTGTTAACGGAGGTCACTAGTCCCCTGATTTCTCCGGTACGACCGTTTGCATATGTGATGTCATTTACCGGTGGGGCACATAAGTCAATAACCGGAGCTTTTACTTTTTTTAGTAACAATGTCGAACAAAATGTTGGGGCATTAGAACAGCATATGAATCTCACAGGACAATCATCGGTATATGTAATAATGTCAGGCCGGTTTACTCCGAATCAAAGGACAATTATAAGAAAACGATGCAAGTTGGAAGTGGAAAACTTCTTACGAGTTTATAACTGGTTGAGAGAGAACAATCCGCATTATATGGACATGCCGGACATTTCACAGTGTCCCACTCCGATAATTTTTGAAGATGAAGCGGACACGAATAATACTGATGAATCCGGAAATCCAGATATTGAAAAGCACGTCGAATTTCAATATTTTTTTCCGAGTCACGAGGAACCCAACCGATCTACCGCAACCTTTAGTTCCGAAGAAGAATTCCTGAATGCGTTTATGCAAGGAAAGGAACCAACCTTAGTATTCAGTTCTACTGCTTATCAGAATGATTGGCAGTTAACGCTCTCCCGGTTGTTTCCGTTGTATTTTCCTTTCGGAGTGGGAGATATGAAAGATGATTCAAGAGCCAATAGAGTATCCGAAGTAGAAGCAATGAAGCATTATTTGCGTTTATCCCTACCGCAGTTTCAGAAACCGGATTTTATTTTAGTGCTAGGTCATATTTTATTTCGGAAGCTTGCCTTTCAATCTGCCTCCGTTAGATGCATGTCAAAAGCCGGGAATGATGGTATTACTTTGGGAGAAGCCTTTTCAAACGTAACAGATGATCAGATAATGAATATGGCGAAAGCATCGCGAGTGAGAGATCTGTTTTCAGAAGGTGGAGACACGGTGCCAGCTACCCTGCTGCACACCGTTAAAACTTCTTGCAAAAATGTGCCCTATGCGGATGAAGCAACCCTTGAGGCTAGGACAAAGTTGTTTGGATTGTGGACCCACTTCGGTCCTCCGTCAATTTTTTTCACCATTTCACCCGCTGATGAATGTAGCTTCAGGGTTGGGTTGTATTGTAATACATCGAAGCAATATTTGCCAAATCCGAACATATCAGAAAATGACTGTATTGCAAGTATGCTGTTTAGAGCAAAAGAGAGAACGGAAAATCCAGGTGCTTGTGCTCGAGAATTTAATGCCCTTAGAGACATTGTGATGGAAATCCTGATAGGGTGGGATTCAAAAAAGGGTGAACAAACCCGAAAAGGAATATTTGGCGAAGTACTTGCATGGGGCGACACAACGGAAGAACAAGGTCGGCTAACTCTACACGCTCATATTTTATTATTTATCAAAAACTTCGATCGCCTACGGTCATTGTTATGGTCTGATAAAGAGGAAATAAGAGAAAAAGCCAAATCGGAGCTCATCAAATACTTTGAAAAAGTTATGTGCTCTACCTATGATATTTCAGAAGAAGAACTTGCACACGAAAGGGAACAAAAAGATATGAGTGTCTCTTTGCATATGCCAGCAGCCGATTTAGAAGTAAAAGAAGTATGCCGTATTGCACCGGTTATTATGGAGAAACAGGTACTGCGGAATATGCGGCAAAAAGAAGTATTAGAGCCATATGAGGGATATGTTGCGTATTGTCCTGGTTGTTTCAAAAGATTTACTACAACTTCTATGGTCACAAATGCTTTAAAACGATGGTATGAAATGGCGAAATTGGAGGAACCGGAATTGTTTCCTGACTGTAATCTGGATTTTCCCCTGTCAAAAGCAAGACAAGATTCTTTTGCCATTAGATATTCGTATGACATGGAACGGTTATCAGGAAGAGGAGGTGCTGCGAAAAAGTTTTTGACATCGGTTGCCCATTTGCGGTTTAATGAGCATGATTGGAGACATCGACCTGCTTGTTTCAAAAAGGGTCCTGAGTGTAGGTTTGATTTTCCCAGATGGATACAGGAAAAATTTAACCTTGAGTTTGGAGAGGAAGAGTCTAGTGGAAAATGGTATAAAGCGTATGGAAACGGAATGGATGTGCAAGCAAAAGGATTTAGTCTCGTTACTACTAGAAGTGTTCCTGATGTTTTTTTGAATACACATAACAAAACCGTCTCATCACTACTCGGTTACAATAACAATGTTGCAAGTGGCGGAAGAGACATGATTTACTATGTCACTCTTTACAACACTAAAACTAATCAAAAAGAAGAGAAGTTTCCGTTTCACAAACAGTGCGTTGCCATTGCCAGAAGAATATCTAGATCCCGTATGGTGGAATCACAAGTTGAGGAATCTTTGCAGGCCATTGACAACACTACTCGAACCGCTTCTGAACCAAGTTATGGAAAAGGGCTTGGTCATGTTCTCTCTGGTATCTGTGCCCATTTGTCTTCTTCGGTTATAAGCGCAACCATGGCATGGCAACTAATTATGCATGCATCAAGATTCCGGTTTTCTCATGATTTCGTTCCGATTTTGTTGTCGCAAATGATAGACTGGTTGGATAACAAACCGATTGGTTTTCAGTGGCGTAGAAATAGTATAACCGGCGAAGGATGGTTGCACTCCCGCCTCATGGATTATCTGTTTCGCCCTACTGGTGACGGTTTTGAGAAGATATCGTATTATTCCTTTTCGATGGAGTTTGAGTTGGTTTTAAAGTCGACGCTAAAAAAACGGAGAGAACAAGCAAGGGATGAAGAAAACGAGGAATATCAGGAAGAAGAGGGAGAAATGGATCCTTATGATTTGGTAGATTGGGATTTTCTAGACGACCACCCGGGACAAAAATACGCTTGTTTGAAAAAGATGAAAAAGATCAAGATTCCAATGATATATTACCAAAAGGAACTTCCGGATATACAAGATTGTAGACTATGGGAATCCGATGACTCGGATATTCCTCCATCCCTTTTAAACGCTCGAAACGAATATGCGACTATAATGTTGTTGCTATTTCTTCCTTTCCAAGATGTTCATGTTTTCGGCGAATTTGAGAATAGATGGAAATTATTCTGTGAAAAGTATCATTCCAACGGATTAGATCCGGATGCAGGATATTACATGCAGAACATACAAGATGTACACAACAGTAAAAAAATGGTGAAGCCAAAAGATAGATTGGTTTTGGAAACAGAGTTACAAAGGTTTACAAAGAATCCAGATGACATGGAAAATAACGATTTTGACAATGATTCATCTGATCCGGTTAATCAAGAAGAAACCGATGGTGACGATGAAGTGGATACGGTGATCGAAGAGTTAGCCCGTGTTAGGAATCAGCTAGAAAACCACGAACAGAATTGTATTATCACAAATACGATGATGCCATTCAATCAGAATCATATCGCCCCCATCACCCCTTTTACGGATAAAACCGTTAATGTACCTGTATAATCGGAATCGCAACGTAACGATGCGGTTGACTATAACAATATTACGCAACCCGCATCCTATGCAGGCCGGAATTTTATTGAAATTATTATGGATTTCGATAGACCGTTGACCGCTGAAGACCATGGAAAGAAGTGGACATTAAATGATGCTGATGCCTTAAAGGAGGATAATCCGAAGGTGGTTGTTGATAGACTTGACGCCTGTGCAAAGATGATGAATTTGGATATATATCAAAAGGCTGCGTTCAATGTTATTTGCTCTTCGTTCATGTTGAAATATTTGGAAAAGGGCAATAACAGTTCCCATCCGAACTATTCAGAAGCGAGAGAAAAATTAATCAAGAGGGGTGCAGAAAAACAGCTCGTTATGTTTCTCTCAGGAGCCGGAGGTTGTGGGAAAAGCCATGTTATTGGAGCTGCAAAATCCATGTGCCAGCACTTTTGTCGTTGCATCAATAAAGGTTTTGATTCATCGGCTTTCCTTGTTACCGCTACAACCAATTCAGCGGCGGCATTGCTGGGGGGGGAAACGATTCACTCTGTTGCCCAACTTAGAAGCAAGTTTTCTAATGTTTCCGTTAATGGTATTGACGTTAAGATCACTTGGATAACCGCAAATATGATCATCATTGATGAAATTTCAATGTTGTCATTACCGGACTTCATGAAACTGGATAAGAACTTGCGGAAATTAATGCGAGAGGTTGGTGGAAATGAGGCACTACCTTTTGGTGGGTTACATA
>NZ_JAEMQA010000144.1 GCF_022759005.1 Sulfuricurvum sp.
AACGATATTGGAAATTCTATGAATAAAAATGGTAAGATTTTGTGCGGAATGACGGCTTCAGCATAATCACGAAGTAATTCCTTAACTTTCATCGGAGCGAATCTATTGACCAAAAAAGTCATGTAACTATTCATAGCAGCATAATCAACATCTTCAAAATTATACTTATTTGGGTATAATTGCACCATTGTATTTAGTATAGTTTATTAGACTTCTTGCATAACCCAGCTTTCCATTATTCGTGGTGAGCTTGTCGAACCATGAACAAAACACCCTTCGACAGGCTCAGGGAGAACGGTGTAAAAAATACATCTTAGAGGTTATGTAAGAAGTCTATTGTATAAAAATAATGATAAAAGGTTATAAGTGAAATATGCAACTTTTTTGATTGCGCTGGCGGGTTTACTGATTAGTGGCTGTAGTACCAAAACATTTAATATGTTGGGAGATAAGAGCGAAGCCATTCGCACGGTTTCTGATGCAAACTATACCGAAGAAGCTGCGTTTGAATGGAAGATCGCAAAGGGAGACCGAGTTGAAATCATTGTTGCAAATCAATCGGTTGGCGATGGTGACCAACAACTCAATATCTTACTAAACACAGCAGGTCGAGGTCAAAATTATCAAATAAGAGATGGTACAGAGGGGATTTTGATTCCTAATGATGGAACCGTTAGATTACCACTTGTCGGTGTTGTAAAAATTGGTGGCCTTACCGAAAATGGTGCTGCAGAAAAACTCACAAGTGCGTATAAAAATTATCTCAAGAATCCGTTTGTAAGTGTAAAAATTTTGAACCAAAAGCTGTTTGTTTTAGGTGAAGTGAGACGACCAGGCGTAGTTCAAGTGACTAATGGAACAATGAGTTTGTTTGAAGCTCTTGGGCATTCGGGGGATTTGACTGAAGATGCTGAGAGAACCAATGTAAAAATCATTCGTGGCGGACTACGCTCACCGATGATCAGAGAGATTAATTTGGCAGATATTTCAGAGATCAAACTGACAAGTCTCATTTTACAGCCAAATGATATCGTTTATGTACAACCACGCGGTATGAAAGCTTACAATGTTGCATTCAAAGAGCAAATGCCGTTCTTTGATCTCATTACCTCGATGTTATCACCGTTTGTCAGTTATACCACAATCAAGAATGGAAAAGCAGTTGATGTCTTCTTATTTAAATAATCACACTAAAGTTTCCGATGCAACAGAGGAAGAGATCGACTTAAAAGAAGTTTTTAGAACTCTTGGCCGTTATAAAAAGTCCATCGCAATTATTGTTTTTAGCGTATTTCTTTTGAGCAGTCTGTATGCCTATTTTGGTACGAGTATCTATCAAGCACAATTGACATTACAAATCCAAGAAAAATCAGGTGGACAATCTACGGATGATTTGATGGCAAAGGCTCTTGGAGTAGAAAGTGCTAATGTAGATAATGAAATAGCAATTTTTCAATCACGTTTTGTAGCACAAAAGGCCCTTGAAAAACTGAACATTGGAACACGTTACTATGTCTTTAATAATTTAAAAAAAGTAGAGTTGTACAAAGACTCTCCCTTTGAGGTCGACACGAAAGCTTTGTCCCCTCGCTTGTTTGATTCAGAATTTCAGCTGACTGCTGTCGATGAAAATCATTTTCGCCTAACGATCAATCCAAGTAAGTCAGAAAAAATCGCGGAATTTTTAAAATCCATGTTCGGGACCATTCCTGAGGATGAAAAATTAGTCCGTTTTTCACAAGTTTTTTCGTATGGTATGAAAATTACGCATCCATTATTTGAGATGATCATTAGTAAAAAAGCTCCAATGGGCAATGAACATTATTCTTTTAGTGTTTTGCCAAATGAATACATGTATGCAATGCTTCAATCTTCATTGATGGTTTCAGCTGGCTCTGAAAAGGGTACAGTCCTTTATTTAACGTATCAAGACAATGTTCCACAGCGTGCGCAAGATGTACTTAATGCCCTTGCAGATGCCTATACAAATCAAAGTATCGAAGTCAAAAGTGAAAGCGCAGAAAAGACACTAAGTTTTATTGATAAACAGCTAGAAGCAATAAACTCAGCACTTCAAAACTCAGCTAGCAATTTAAAAGATTACAAGTCATCCCATATAGTGGTGGATTTAAAAGATAAAGCTACGATTGCAGCGCAAAAGATGGACCAGCTTGAAACACAGCTGTATGAATTGGATATGCAGCAAAGTGTCTTGAAAAACCTATTGAGTTACTTACAAAACAACAAAGAAATTGAAGGAATCGATGTTGGATCAGCAACAGCTTCCAGCTCACCGATTCTTTCATTGATAGAAAAAATACAAGCGGCAAATTCACTTTATGCGTCTTTATTAGCCGATTACACCGATAAACATCCATCTGTGATTAAGGTTGCACAGCAAATCGTTTCACTCAAAGCTAGTTTGCGCGGAACCATTGAAAGTAGTCTACGTGGTATAGAACAGCGCAAAGCGACACTCAATGACATCATCAGTAAAAACAGAATGTCATTAGAAGGTTTGCCGGAACAAGAAAAGCAGCTCTCTCAATTGACACGCAGTTTTATGGTCAATGAAAAAGTATATGAGTACCTCCTTCAAAAGCGTGTTGAAACAGCTATTGTCGAATCATCCACCGTATCAGGGGTAAGAGTCATAGATAATGCAGTCGTAGATGATCAGCCAATTAAGCCAAAACGAGCACTCATAGTGCTAATCGGGTTAATCTTAGGATTGATTATCGGGGTGATGCAGGCATTCTTGCGAAACTATTTGGCCAATACAATCCAAAGTATCAGTGATATTGAAAAACATACTAATTTACCCATTTATGCGGTACTCCCTTATTTTACAGGGCGAAAGTCATTGTATGAAGATGCCCTTCGTGTTTTGTTGACGAAACTTGAGTTTCAAACCTCAAAGCCAAAAATTATCACGATTACATCATCTGTACAGGGTGAGGGACGCACGACAACCGCGATTGAATTTGCACGAGTAATTAGTAGCAGCGGGAAAAAGGTTATTGTCCTTGACTTGGACATGCGCGGATCGAAAATGCATGAAAAACTGAACCTCTCTAATGCGCTAGGTATGAGCACATTGCTCAGTAAAAAAAGTACACTCGAGGGAGTTATTCAACCTATAGATAGCAATCTTGATATCATTGCAGCGGGTCCTGCGTATTCAAATACATATGCGCTTATCATATCCGATAGATTAGCGGCTGTACTGGAAGAACTAAAAACGCAGTATGATTATATTATTCTAGAATCGCCACCTGCAGGGGTTGTCGCGGATGCACTTGTCCTGATGCGCAAGTCAGATCTTAATTTGATTGTATTTAAAGCCAAATATTCTAAAAAAGATTTTATTAAAAATATCAATCGTTTTGTAGAGGAACATCAACTCGAAAATGTAGGTATTGTTTTAAATGCACTCGATTTGAAAAATATACGACCATGGATTAACAAATAATAGTCATCAATTAAGAATATTCTATGTTTGATTATTGTAATATACATCATTGGTATAGTTTTGACCGAAAGGGTCTAAAGGCAGCCTATATTTTGAGAATAGGGCTACATTCGGAGCATTAAGTGCTTTCGGGTGAGTAAATCGGGACAGATGAGTTTCGATTTAACGTACTTACGAGTAATCAAGCAAAAAAATACTAGCAAAGGCAAAAAATGAATAGTGTTGAATCACGACGTAAATTTCTAAAAAAAGCGGCTTATGCTGCTCCTGTTGTTATTGCATTAGGCGCAATGACCGCTCCAATTTCAGCGCATGCTTCTGTTATTTGTAAACAGGGTACATGGAATGCAGGTGCTAGTAATCAGTTCGAAGCTGGTGAACATTACGATAACGTTCAAAAAGCAATCCAAGATGGTTATTTGTCATATGATAGACAGGCTGGTGCATATAAAACGACTGATAAGTTCAATAAGACTGATTTTACTAGCAATCCTGATTTAAAAGCAATGTTTGATGCTTTATTTAACAACGCGTAAAGGAGATTATACTATGAATACAAACAATACAGAAAATCGTCGTAGTTTTCTCAAGAAAGCGGCTTATGCAACTCCAGTTCTTTTAGCAATGGGTTCATTGTCTGCGCAAGCGAGTACAAGTGGCGGTTCAAAGATTTATATAAATCCAGAAACAAAACAGACTGTACAAGGTACAGCTAAAGAGACAATAACTATTGTGAATCCAAATGGAAAAACAACTACAGTTACTGTTGCATCTACTAGCAAGCTTGCAAATTTTAATAAATTCTTGCACCGTTAGTATTAAACTCTTAATGCTTTATGGAATTAATTTAAAGTATTTAGATAATACCAATGATTCTTCGCTGCTTTATAGTGGCGGAGATGATTCACTCGTTATTTTAGAAGATAATACCATAGATCATCTCAAATTCCCCATTTCTCTCATCTATCAAAACAACCAAGATCGACAAATCTCACTCACAACCAATCGTGATTTTACAACACCTACGGATGACCAGCCTTGGATTTTTTATGTGGAAAACGTTATTAGTTTTGCATGGGATACAAAAGGTTCGGTTATTCGCTATCGATTTCATGAGTTGGCAACCGATGATATTTTTCGATTTTGGCTCTATCATGTTGTGCTCCCCATCTATTTTTCAATTGCACAGAAATATCGTTTTTTACATGCAGGTGCAGTTG
>NZ_JAEMQA010000007.1 GCF_022759005.1 Sulfuricurvum sp.
TGGCAGCTCCAATGCGATTTTGTTCCTGATATCTTAACGCAATTACAATAACAATTCGTAAACTCTTTTGGCTATACTTCCTGATAATTTATTTAAAGTGAACCGATATGAACTTAGTCTCTAAGAATGCCCCCGTCGAAGTCTCCATCAAACGGATGCAAAGTATTTTGAGCGATATGGGATGCCATGTCACCTATTCGAGTGAAAAACATCCCCTAAACCACTGCTATTCGGTCAATCTTGCTTCGCTAGAGGCTCCTAAACATATCTATTCCAACGGCAAAGGGATTTACTCCGAGGCTTCTACGGCGAGTGCACTGGGCGAATACATAGAACGGCTTCAAACGAATAACTTTTTTATCGATTTTCATCTCCCCCAGCGCAAATATTATCCCGATGAGGTTGAATTTGACTTGGATGGGGGATATTTGACTCCCGAATTAATGAGACTGTATGATCCCAATGGTGAGCTGAGTATGGATGAACTCCTCGATTTTAACAGCGATACCGAGGATAAAATTGTCTCTCTGCCGTTTAAAAAGTTGGGAACGGATGAGGTGGTCTATTTTCCGATCAATATCCTCAGCAACCTTTACGTCAGTAACGGTCTTGCAACGGGAAATACGGCGCAAGAAGCGCAGGTGCAGTCGATGAGCGAGATACTGGAGCGGTACGCGAAGATTGAGATCATCAAAGAGGGCTATGCGCTGCCCCATTATCCTGAGGAGTTGTTGCAGCAGTTTGAACGCCTTTACGGCGATCTGACTAAGCTTCGGGAGTTGGGATATGTCGTGAACGTATTGGATGCATCGCTGGGGGGCAAATATCCCGTCACGGCGATCTCGTTTATCAATCCTTCCAATGCGACGCTATTCGTCTCTTTCGGTGCCCATCCGATCCTCGAAGTCTCATTAGAGCGGACAATGACGGAGCTGATGCAAGGGCGCGGGTTAGAGAATCTGGATAGCTTTGAAGTGCCGACGTTCGATATGTCGCTGGTCTCCGAGAGCTTCAATCTCGAATCGCACTTCATCGATTCCAACGGCAAGATGGGGATTCAATTTTTGAGTGCTAAAAAGAGTTTTGAGTTCTCATCGTGGACGTATAACGGAAAGTGTACCGAGGATGAATATGTCTATCTGACGTCGATTTTTGAATCGATGGGGCGTGAACTTTATATTCGCGATTATGACTATCTGGGGTTCTATTCGTGTCAGATCATCGTTCCCGGAGTTTCCGAAGTCTATCCGATCGAAGATTTGATTTACAACAACCGTAATCGGGGGAAATTTTATCGGGAGATCATTTTGAACTATTCCGAGTATGATCCTGAAACGGTGCTCGATGAGATCGAAATGCTCGAAGATCATCTGAATGTCGAAAAGTTTATCGGGGTGATTTTCGAGGAGAATTTCACCATCGGGGAACTCAAAGCACAGCTTCATCTCTCCATGGAAAACTATGACGAAGCGGTAAGTTATCTCGAATTCAGCAATAAGCCGCTGGGAAATTTGATTGTCGAATTGATACGCCTCGAAGAGCTGGGATTAGAACTCTGTGACTATCAACAAGCCCTTTATGATCTCTATACCCCTCAACGAGTTGATAAGGCACTAGATATTATCAACAAGCAGGCATTTTTGGTGAGTACCACTCTGCATGATGATTATAACCGTATGCTCGAATTGTATGATCGGCTGGAAGTAAAAAAGGCTATTCTCTCTCATCCTCGGGCTTGACCCGGGGATCCATCCCAAAAAAGCTGGATTCCCGATCAAGTCGGGAATGACGAGTTAGTTCTCGCCGTTAAAGAGGTTTAGGATTTTCGAGTATTCGGCGTAGGCTTGCTTATAAAGGTGTTGAGTGTGGTTGTTGCTCTCATAGAGCTCACGGGCACTCATTCCGCTCTCAAGTGCGTTTTTCAGCAGTTTTGTCCGTCGTAGGTAGGTAAAGGCGAGGTTCGGAAAATGCTCATGAATCTTCTCTCGGATCATTACTGCATCGGATGGTGTATCGATCATATTGGCAAAAACGAGGATCGTCTTCTCTCGAAAGTTTTTAATAAAAATCAAACTTTTCATAATGGAGTTGAGATCGTTCGTCGTCGGTAGAATAATAATATCCGACTCTCTCAAAATCTCGTTTGCATGAGGATTTTCAAATCCTCCGAAGTCATAGACGGTATCGGGATAGAGGGGGATTTTGTTCGGATAATAGCGGGCATTTTTGTATTTGTTTAAAACGACCGACATATCGTTGGTCGCATAGCGATAGCGAAGGTCTTTGGCGAGTGAAAATGCGAGGGAGGTTTTACCCACTCCCCCTTTAGTCGATGCAACAGAGATGATTGCCATGGTCTTTTCTTATTCGCTATCTTTTGGTGATTTAAACGATTTCACATCGATGCGGCGTGGAGCACGTTTCGGTGCCGCAGGTGCTTCGGAGGGTTTTCGATCTTGGTAGGTTTTTTTGTCCCCGAACGGTTTTTTGTCTCCGTAAGGTTTTTTATCCCCAAAGGCTTTCTTTTCGCCGAAAGCTGGCTTATCGCCGTAAGGCTTTTTCTCACCAAATGGTTTTTTGCCGTCTTTATCGTACGGTTTTTTCTCTCCGTAAGGTTTCTTTTCTCTGTCGGAGGGTTTTCTCTTATCCGAACTTTTCGCTTTGTCTCCGAAAAATTTCGGTTTACTGTCAAACTTTGAGCGCGAACGCTTTTCTTCATCGGTACGCGGTGTTCCGTCGATGTAGTGGTTACGTTCGCGGGTTTTTCCCTCGAAGATCGGCTTGCCGTTTTCGTCCTTACCGAGATAGCGCGGTTTTGTGTTTTGTTGCTTTTTGGCGCCAAAGCCATCGTCTTCGTTGCGTGGAGGACGTCGATCGCTGCGCTGTGCATCATCGCGTTTACGCTCAGGTCGGCTTTCTCGTTTTTGGCGTGACTCTTTCTTTTTGGCATCTTGGACTGCGAAGTACTCTTTGCGTGCCTCTTTTTCTGCTTTTACTTGCGCTTTTTGGATATTTTCAACGGCAATTCCAAAGTTCGGCTCGAACCCTTTGATCACCTCTTGGACGATCGTTCGTCCGTTGAGAAGCTCGATAGGATAGAGTCGTTTTTGATCTTCCGTATCGAGGAGGATAAGGGCGTATTCGCCGGCACGTGCGAAGCGAGACATGTAGAGGATCGCTTTTTCGGGGAGATCGTAGCTAATGAGTATGTCACAGCGTAAATCAGGTTTTGCGGCTAATTCCGCATCGCTGAGGAGAGTGATATTTTTAGTGTTCGCAAGATCAGTGAGGCCCTCGACCTCATTAGAGGTAACGATGAGGATATTTTTACCGTTGTGCTGTTGAATCAAAAATTGGATGAGGGCATTTTTTTGCTCAGTATTACACGGATGGATACGATGGTTTTGGCGTTTGATGGTTGATGACATAAAAAGTCCTTGGATAAATAAGCCTCATTCAAGAGGGGAGATAAGCGGTCGATGGAGAAACTCAAGCGTAGACCGAAAACGCAAATGATAATGTAATTATAGCGTGATTTTATCGATACGCTTTTATCCCTAACAATTCATCCAACCGAAGGAAGGTATATCCTCTCTCGGTGAGCTTTTCGATGATGCTTGAGAGTGCTCTGACGCTGGTTGGATTGCGGTGCATCAGGATAATATCTCCATTGCGTATGTTTGACACAACATTTTCGACGACGGCATCGGAATCTTTGAGTGTCCAATCGAGTGAATCGAGCGACCACAGTACCGTAGTGAGTCCATGTGTATTGACCGTCTCGATGACGAGCGGATTGATCGAACCGTACGGCGGGCGATAGAGGATCGGATAGTGTCCCGTGATGGTTTCGATACGTGTGGCAGCCTGATCCAATTGTGCCGTAATGTTGCTCTCATCGAGATTGGTGAGACGCGGGTGGGTAAAGGTGTGGTTGAGGACGAGATGCCCCTCATCGCTGGCGCGCTTCACTACTGTTGCATTGGTGTCGTTCATCGTACTGCCGATCATGAAAAAAGCGGCTTTGATGTGGTGTGTTTTGAGGATGTTGAGAAGATGCGCCGTATTGTTTTTATCGGGTGCATCGTCAAAAGTGAGGGCAATGTTTTTTTTCGTCGTATCGCCGTTGACAATGACGTTTTTATATTCCCCTGATTTGATGGGAGTGATCGTTTTGGTTCTCCAGGTGTCCAAAAATTGGCTCATATTGGAATCGAGCAGAGGTGACGCGCCGCGAATATCGTAGATAGCAGGCAAATCGGCAAAGAGTATGAGTTGAAACATTAGGGTAAATAGGAAAAAAAGTCTCTGCATGGGGTCGCTTCGGATTAAAATAAAGGGAAATTATACCCACCAATCGAGGGTTTTTTTGTAAAATCGAACCGCCAAGGTCATCATCACCGCTCCGTAATGATTCGGTAATGCTTTGAGGTACAAAAAACGGATTTTTATATTCTCAGGGTGGAGGAGACGTTGACAAACTCCCCCTCAGCGTAGCCGTTGTAGATCTGAGGATCGCTGGATTGGCATCTGCCAAAAAAGAGGAGTACGAAAAGCAATAAAAGTGCTGTCGTTTTCATGGAAACTATTGGAGCGCTTTAGTGGATAACTTCACCCAGAAATCCTGCCAGAT
>NZ_JAEMQA010000077.1 GCF_022759005.1 Sulfuricurvum sp.
ACTAGGATAAATTTTGATATTAGCCGTAAATTATTTAAAAAAGCATAAACTTTTTACATTCACTGTCATTGTCCCGACATTGATTGCATCCATCTATTATGGGATGATTGCATCCGATATTTATATCAGCGAATCACAGTTTGTGGTTCGTGCTCCTGATAAACCAAGTACCAGTGGCATTGGGGCGATGTTGCAAAGTGCTGGTGTTTCGAGTTCAGTAGATAGCGATGCTCATACCGTTAAAGATTTTATCCTCTCACGAGATGCGCTGATTTCCTTGGATCAGACGCTTCACTATCGTCAAAAGTACACTTCAGAAACGATTGATCATTTTAATCGCTTTAATGGATTTGGGATTAATAGCAGTTTTGAATGGCTTTTTAAATACTATCAAGATCATATTACCGTAACTGTAGACACCTCGTCGCCTGTGGTTACATTGGATATTCAAGCCTTTAGTGCTAAAGATGCCAAAACAATCAATGAACACCTTCTTCGATTAAGTGAGCAATTAGTTAATCGTCTTAATGAACGTGCGCGAAGAGATATGATTGGGTTTGCCGAAAATGAAGTAGCCCGTGCGATGGTTCGGGCAAAAACGGCTTCTTTGGCAGTATCCAATTATCGAGAAAAAAAATCGGTATTTGATCCCGAAAAACAATCAGCGTTGCAACTGGAGTTGGTCTCTAAAATGCAAAGTGAGCTTATTGCAACCAAAGCGCAGTTGGCACAATTGATGACACTTGCTCCTGAGAATCCTCAAATTGCTTTGTTGCAAAACAAAATCACCAATTTAACCTCTCAAATAGCAACAGAATCTTCTAAGGTCACTGAAGGGGATGTCTCTTTTGCCCATAAAACATCCGAATATGAACGCTTGATGCTCGAACGTGAGTTTGCAGGAAAACAACTGGCTATTGCCTTTGCTTCATTGGAGCAAGCCCGTAATGAAGCACTTCGTAAACACGTCTATTTGGAGCGTATCAGTCAGCCTAATGAACCTGATTGCGCCCTAGAGCCACGAAAAATACGCTCTATCTTTGCCATATTTATGTTAGGGCTTATGGTGTGGGGAATTTTAAGTATTTTGAATGCGGGAGTTCGTGAACATTATGATCGCTAACGATCGGGGGATAAGTTTCTTAGAGCAATTTCGAATTCAAAAACGGGTTATTTGGGCGCTAATTTTACGTGAGATGATTACTCGTTATGGTCGTGAGGGATTAGGTATTATTTGGATTATTGCTGAACCTGCTATGTTTATCATTGGGGTTATGGTTATTTTTTCACAATTGCATTCAGGAGAAGCGGGTCAATCGGTTGCGGAATATTTGGCGGTTAGTTATCCAACATTATTGCTATGGCGTAATGGAACTGGACGGGTGACGAAGGCTGTAGAGGTGAATAAGGCACTTTTGCATCACCGTCCTGTTCGCCCTATCGATATTATTTATTCACGTATTATTTTGGAATTTTCGAGTTCTATAGCCGCTTTTTTATCACTTTATTTAATTTTTGTGACATTGGGTATTTGTCAGTTACCAGCTGATTTATTCACTATGATTATAGGTGGTTTAATGGTCATTTGGTTTTCTTTTGCGTTTGTATTAACAATGGCAGCGTTAGCGGAGCTAAGTGATACGGTCGAGAGGGTGTCTCATATTATCCTTTATCTAATGCTCCCTTTTTCAGGAGTGTTTTTAGCAGCTCACTTGGTGCCGCAAGAGTATCGGGATTATTTATTGCTTTTTCCTTTGGTCGATTGCGTCGAGTGGTTTCATGCAGGATATTACGGCAGTCGTATGGAGACCTATTATTACCCTTACTATACTGTAGTGGCTAATTTGGCTTTTACCCTCTTTGCGTACGCGCTTACCAATATTGCGATTAAGCGAGTGCAAACAATATGATGGATAGTTTTTAATGCTAGAATTAAAAAATATTTGTAAATCGTATCCCATCCATCATGGAAAATCAGAACGTTTAATCCTTGATCATGTTAATTTTCGTATCGAGCGGGGAGAAAAATGGGGAATTCTGGGGCGTAATGGTGTGGGTAAATCGACTCTTATTCGTATTATCAGTGGTTCAGATCTTCCTCAATCGGGGAGTGTTACGAGTGATATGTCCATTTCATGGCCATTGGCTTTTGGTGGTGCCTTTCAAGGGAGTTTAACAGGTCGGGATAACGTGAAACTTATTTCTCGCATTTATGGGGTTGACTTTCATCGAACATTGGAGTTGGTAGAAGATTTTGCGGAGCTTGGTGCCTATTTGAATGAACCCGTTAAAAGCTACTCTTCGGGTATGTCTGCGCGCTTGGCTTTTGCTATCTCCATGTCAGTTGAGTTTGATTGTTTCTTGATTGACGAGGGGATGTCGGTCGGGGATCACCGTTTTCATCGAAAATGTGATATTGAACTCTTTGAAAAACGGGGCGATCGTGCAATGATCATTGTGGCACACCAAGTTGATTTGATTCGTGCGCATTGCGATCATGCGGCAGTGCTTGATAAAGGTCATCTCATAATTTGTGATTCTGTCGATGATGCAATCCGAATGTATGAGGGCTAGGTTATCGTTTGCCGTTTCTATGGCGATCGAGTTTGACTGCTATCTGATAGGAAATTAGAAAAATTCAATTCAATTAAGGAAGCCTATGAAAACTATAACAGATAAAAAACAAAAAACAAAAATTCTTTTAGAAATGCGTCCAGCATTAGAAGGTTTTGCCGGTATTCCTCAAGAAGTTAGACTATTGTTCCGAGGTTTATCAAAATTAGATTCTGTCGAACTTGAGGGGATGATTCAAACTTCGCATAGAATTTTAGCCAGAGGAACAAAAGATAAACTAGGTATATTTGAATCTGTACCATCAGAAACAAAAAAAATTAATCGCTATTCTCGAGTCATTATTTCACTAGCAGAAAAACCTTATCGCACTATTGCGGATATTGTTGTTGATTTTATCGAAAAATGGTTAGCATCGACATCTTTAACATTATTTACGCTTTTGGGATTAAAAAAAATCAAATTAACTAAATTTGAATCCAAATATTTTGAAGACTTTACTTGGCGAACCATGTTCTCCAAAACACTACCGGCATCTGATTTTAGTCTTGTTGCGCGTGCAAATCATCGCATCTGCTCTACTCCATGGCATACAATGCATATGGTTGGACTAAATACACTGAGTTTTTATAAAACACCGAAATATGCCAAACTTGATACTGGTGATTTTGATATTTTTATTGGTCAGACACCTTACCCGGCACGTATCGATAAACAGACAACGTTTATCGTCCGTTATCATGATGCGATTCCTGTATTTATGCCCCATACTATTTCTGACAAATCGATACATCAGGCTACCCATTTTTATGCACTCATGAGTAATGTGCAAAACGGTGCATGGTTTGCATGCGTTTCGGAGACGACGCGTCAAGATTTAATTAAGCTTTTTCCTGAAGCGGAAAAACGTTCTGTGACGATTCATAATATGGTTTCGCATCACTATGTTCAAGAAAACTCTTCATCAAAATTAGTGCCGGGGATAATTCGTTCACGATTGTATGCGAATGATCCTGATGCAAAAGATATGGGCTTGTTGCCAAAATTTTTAACTTTACGAGAGCAAGAAACATTTTTCAAGAAATCACTTGAGCAAGAAAAATTAAAATATCTTCTTGTAGTATCGACAATCGAGCCACGTAAAAATCATACTCGGCTACTTGCGGCATGGGAAGTAATCAAAGCGGATATTGATCCCGATATTAAGCTCGTCATTGTTGGAACACTGGGGTGGGAATATAAGCAAATTATTAAAGGCTTAAAAACTTGGATTGATCGTGGAGAGTTATTTATGCTCAATGCTGTGCCTGCACCGGATTTACGTGTTCTCTATCGTCATGCTGCCACGACTGTTTGCCCTAGTTTAGGGGAAGGTTTTGACTTTTCAGGTGTTGAGTCGATGGCGAGTGGAGGGATCACGATAGCGTCCGACATTCCTGTTCACCGCGAAGTTTATGAAGATGCCGCGGAGTATTTCGATCCCTACTCGACGATCAGCGCAGTCAAGGCGCTAAAAAAAGTTCTCTACGAACCGGAGAGCCAAAAAGTCCAGGAATACCTCCGCCAGCGCGGTGAAGAAGTTTCGGCGCGCTACATGCCTGAGAAGATTTTGCCACAATGGGAAGAGTTTTTACAACGCGTCGTTTCGGAACATAAACATCGATAACCAAGAGGATTTGAAATGGAAAAAAAGAGAGAGAATTACGGTTCAGAATTTAAAGCGAAAGTATTTCAAAAGGCCTTCATTCGCATTTTTACTAAGCAGTTGGTTCGTGAGGCGTATCACGGCATTCTACAGCGAGAGGCCGATGTTCAGGGGCTGGCTTCTTACACAGACGCGCTCAAGCAGAATTTTGGTTTCGGCGCACTCTTGCGAGATCTTTCAGAGTCCGACGAACACTGGCAAAAGACCCTCGAAGTCCGTGCCCCCGAACTGGTGCGAGCTCTCTACCGCGGTCTGCTTGATCGCGAGCCAGAGCCTGAGGCACTGCAGGGCTACG
>NZ_JAEMQA010000139.1 GCF_022759005.1 Sulfuricurvum sp.
ACATCTTCTTTAGTTACAGCCATAGTATTCTCCTATTGGTATTTTTTAAATTTTTTGTACGCTATCAGAACGCGTTCCGATCAGCTAGGTTAACACTGGGTTCACCTCGGCGGTGTGCCCAATTTATGCCGATATTGCTATCAGCGGTTTTTCGAAGCAGCAATTACGCCGCTTCTTCTTCTTTTTTGCGTTTAAGCGCATCGAGTCCGATAGTGAAGTTGCGAACCGGTCCCATCCATACAGATGCAAGCATTCCAAGCAACTCCTCGCGTCCCGGTAGGGTAGCGAATGCACGAACTTTTTTCTCGTCAGCTACTGCACCGTCGATGTAAGCTGTGCGAATAACAAATTTTTCATTCGCTTTTGCAAAATCAACTGCAGTTTTAGATGCTGCAATCGCATCTGAACCCCAAACGAAAATGTTAGTATCTTTAATTTCGATACCGCTCATCTCAGCATTATTAAGAGCGATAGTAGCAAGGGTATTTTTTACCACTTGAACTTTTGCATCTTTTTCACGTGCGATTTTACGTAGTTCTTCCAATTCTGATACGGCCAAACCACGGTAATCACACATGATAACTGCTGAAGATGATTTAAACTCTTCAGTAAGAGCATTAACGATCTCAGATTTTTGTGCTTTATTCATTGTTTCTCCTTTCCAGACATACAACTTCAAGCGGGGCAGAGTTTTCTGATTAAGGCCTTAGCCCCCTACTGTCTTCAGTCCATAAGATAAAATATAGCGAAAAACCGCTATTTGGTTTCGATCAACGAATGTCCAAAAGTTCTTGTGTTTCGAACTTGATCGCCGGGCTCATTGTCAATGACAATGCCGCATTTTTAATGTAGCGCCCTTTAGCTGTTGATGGTTTTGCACGGTTGATAGCGCCGACAAATGCTTTAATGTTTTCAGCGATTTTATCAGCATCGAAACTTACTTTACCGATACCGGCATGGATGTTCCCTTTTTTGTCAACACGGAAGTTAACTTGTCCGCCTTTAACGTTGCTAACCGCTTTTGCGATATCAGCTGTTACCGTTCCGGTTTTAGGGTTAGGCATCATCCCTTTTGGTCCTAGGATACGCCCTACTTGACCAACAAGACCCATACAATCAGGAGCAGCAACGACGATGTCGAAGTTGATGTTTCCGGATTTGATTTGATCAACCAAATCTTCTGCACCAACGATGTCTGCACCTGCATTTTTAGCTTCGTCTACTTTTGCACCTTTTGCGAAAACCGCAACACGAACCACTTTACCGGTACCGTGAGGAAGCACTACGGCACCACGGATCATTTGGTCAGCGTGACGTGGGTCAACACCAAGATTAAGTGCAATTTCAACGGTTTCGTCAAATTTTGCAGATTTTAATTCTTTTACAAATACTGACGCATCCGCTACAGAGTAGCTTTTTGTCATATCAATTTTTTCACTTAGTTGTTTATAGCGTTTTCCAGCCATTTGAATTCTCCAATTTTAGAATCTGCCGCAGTGATTCAACTCTTTGCGGTCGAAGAGCGTTGGGATCAATCGACGACGTCGATCCCCATAGAACGAGCTGAACCGGCAATTGTACGCGCTGCAGCTTCTTCATCTTGTGTATTCATGTCTTGCATTTTTTGCTTAACAATTTCCATGATTTGAGCTTTAGTGATTTTTGCCACTTTGTTCTTCATCGGATTGTCTGAGCCTTTTTTGATACCGATTTTGTTCATAATCAAAGCAGTATTTGCCGGTTGTTTGGTGATAAACGAGAACGTTTTATCCGCATATACAGTAATAACAGTCGGGAGTTTAAACCCTGCCTTATCTTTTGTACGCTCGTTAAACGCTTTACAGAATTCCATGATGTTAACACCACGTTGACCAAGAGCAGGACCTACCGGTGGTGCCGGGTTAGCGGCGCCGGCTTGAATTTGCAACTTGATGTAGCCAGTAATTTTCTTTGCCATTTGTGCTTCCTTTTTTTGAGATTAAATAATTTTTTCGACTTGTGTGTACGAAATATCGACCGGAGTGCTGCGTCCGAAGATAGAAACGTTCAGCTTCAATGTGCCGTGTTCCAAATCGTATTCATCCACTGTACCGGTAAAGTTTGCGAACGGACCGTCCACGATACGAACCATCTCACCGTTGTCGAAAAACACTTTCGGTTTCGGAGCCGAACGGTTCGTGACACGATCCAAGATCACGGCGATATCGTTATCGCTCAACGGTGTTGGTTTGTTTGATTCACCGATGAAACCTGCTACACGTGGCAGGGATTGGATACGGTGTTGCAATTCGATAGAGAGATCCATATTCGCGAATACATACCCCGAATAGAGTGAACGCTCTGAAATTTTTTTCTTACCGTTTTTGACTTCAATGACGTCTTCTGTCGGAACGATAACTTCAGTGATAACATCCTGAAGATTGTTTTCGGCAATGATATTTTCGATAGCGGCTTTTACACTACGCTCACTACCGGCATACGTTTGAATAGAGTACCAACGATGTGCCATCTTTTTTCCTTATTTCAAAATTGCCGAAACGGTTGAAGACATAACAAGATCAACTAATGCCAAAAACAATACGACAAATGTTACAACCGCTACTACAGCAATAAATGCTTGTTTAACTTGCGGTTTGGTCGGGAAAATGACTTTTGCAAGTTCCATTTTAGCATTGTGTATAGTTTGAGACATTTTGTTTTTCATATTTTTGTATCCTCAGGACATTTCCGACGAATAAGGCTCTAAAGCACCATTAGTCAAAAATGATATGGCACGCCAGGAGGGACTCGAACCCCCAGCCGTCGGATTTGGAATCCGGCGCTCTACCATTGGAGCTACTGACGTATAAAATCCCCGAAGGGGAAAACTTACAGTTTTGCTTCTTTGTGAACAGTATGCTCACGGCAGAATTTACAAAACTTACGAACTGAAAATTTTTCAGTATGAGTTTTTTTGTTTTTAGAGGTGTGATAGTTACGACGTGTACACTTTTCACACGCCAAATGGATATTTTCACGCATGTTTTACCTTATAAATCCAACCGCGGGGGTTGGGGAAAATTATGCAAGGATTTTAGAAACAACCCCAGCACCGACAGTACGCCCACCTTCACGGATAGCGAAGCGAGTACCCTCTTCCATAGCGATCGGATGGATCAATTCAGCAATAATTTTAACGTTATCACCTGGCATAACCATTTCTGTACCTTCTTGAAGGGTGATTGCACCTGTTACGTCAGTTGTACGAACATAGAATTGTGGGCGGTAACCGTTGAAGAACGGAGTATGACGTCCACCTTCGTCTTTGCTCAATACGTAAATCTCTGCCTCAAATTTTGTGTGAGGAGTGATTGATTTTGGTTTACAAAGAACTTGTCCACGCTCAACATCTTCTTTTTTCGTACCACGGAGAAGAAGACCACAGTTGTCGCCCGCTTCACCCATTTCCATCTCTTTACGGAACATTTCAACACCCGTTACGGTAGTTGTTTGTGTATCACGGATACCAACGATCTCGACAGTATCACCGATTTTGATTGTACCACGCTCGATACGACCAGTAACAACCGTACCACGACCAGAGATTGAGAAAACGTCTTCTACCGGCATCAAGAAATCTTTATCAGTTTCACGAACCGGCTCAGGGATGTACTCATCAACCGCTGCCATCAATTTTTGGATTTTAGCTGACCATTCACCAAGAGTACCAGTTTTTGCTTCTTCAAGAGCACGAAGAGCTGAACCAGCTACGATTGGAGTATCGTCACCCGGGAAATCATAGGTATCAAGAAGTTCGCGGATTTCCATCTCAACGAGTTCAAGAAGTTCTTCATCATCAACCATGTCTTCTTTGTTCATGAAAACAACGATGTATGGAACACCAACTTGTTTTGAAAGAAGGATGTGTTCACGAGTTTGTGGCATCGGGCCGTCCGCTGCAGAAACAACAAGAATCGCGCCGTCCATTTGAGCAGCACCAGTAATCATGTTTTTAACATAGTCGGCGTGTCCAGGACAGTCAACGTGCGCATAGTGACGTTTGTCAGTTTCGTATTCAACGTGTGAAGTAGCGATCGTAATACCGCGTTCGCGCTCTTCAGGAGCGTTATCGATTTGATCGTAATCCATCATTGCAGCACCGTTTGTTACCGCAAGTACCGCTGTGATTGCAGCAGTCAATGTAGTTTTACCGTGGTCAACGTGACCGATTGTACCGATGTTAACGTGTGGTTTATTACGCGTAAACTTTTCTTTTGCCATAGTGTCCTCCGACTGAATGTATAAAATGAATTTGGAATTATACCAAAAAACAGCTGAAATAGCTTTCAAGCTTTCAAAAAATTGTTACAAACTTATTACTGGAGCTCACGAGCGGATTTGAACCGCCGACCTCTTCCTTACCAAGGA
>NZ_JAEMQA010000009.1 GCF_022759005.1 Sulfuricurvum sp.
GGTGAAGTCCTTTGTACAATTTGGTAAGGAGATAAGATGTCACGTATTGGAAAACTTCCTATTTCTATCCCAGCTGATGTAAAAGCAACTATTGAGGGGACTGTGATCACTTTCGTGAAAGGTTCAACAACTCAAGTATTGGATACACGCGGTAACTGTGGTGTTACTCTTGAAGAGAACACTTTGACGTTCAGCACAAACTCTGATCAACGTGCAGATCGTGCGTTTTGGGGTACTTACCGTGCTTTGGCGGCAAACATCATCACTGGTTTAACAACCGGTTTTGAGAAAAAATTGGAGATCAACGGGGTCGGTTACCGTGCTGCGGTAAATGGAAACGTTTTGAACCTTCAACTCGGTTTCAGCCATGACATCAACTACGATATCCCTGCGGGAATCACCATGGCAGTTGATAAAAACGTTATTAGCATCAAAGGCGCTGACAAACAACAAGTTGGTCAAATTGCTGCTGAAATCCGTTCATTCCGTCCACCGGAACCGTATAAAGGTAAAGGTGTTAAATATTCTGATGAGACTATCCTGCGTAAAGCCGGTAAGACATCTAAGAAATAAGGAGCGATGAAATGACAGCAAAAACACTAAAAAACAAATCGGCAAAACGTGTTCAACGTAAACGCCGAATTCGCTCTAAAATTTCAGGATGCGCTTCTTTACCGCGTGTGTCTGTTTTCCGCTCTAACCGCTATATCAGCGCACAAGCGATTAACGACGAAGCAGCGGTAACATTGGCGGCAGTACACTCAAAAACTTTGGGTTTAAAAGCAAACAAAGAGGATGCTGAAAAAACAGCAGCCGTATTTGCTAAGAACCTCAAAGACGCCGGAATCAATGAAGTCGTTTTCGATCGTAACGGTTTCATTTACCATGGTGTTGTAAAAGCGTTTGCCGAAGCACTTCGTGCAAATGAAATTAAGTTTTAAGGTCACGAGATGCAAGCGATTAACAGAGAAGAATTTTCAGAAGCGATTGTAAACATCGGTCGTGTAACAAAAGTTGTAAAGGGTGGTCGACGTTTCCGTTTTACCGCTCTTGTCGTTGTAGGAAATAAAAAAGGGACCGTAGGTTACGGAGTCGGAAAAGCGAAAGAAGTTCCAGACGCTATCCGTAAAGCGGTTGACGAAGCATTCAAAAACTTGACAGAAGTGAAGATCAAAGGGACTACCATCGCTCACGATATCGAAGTTAAATACAATGCGAGTCGTATCTTGCTTAAACCTGCATCAGAAGGTACAGGGGTTATCGCCGGTGGTGCTACCCGTCCTGTACTTGAGCTTGCGGGAATCCAAGACATCTTGACGAAGTCTTTGGGTTCTAACAATCCAAACACTGTGGTACGTGCAACTATCGATGCGCTATCACGTATCAAAGGATAAGGTATGGCACTCGAAAATCTTACCCCTGCTGAGGGTTCAACCCACAGCAAAAAACGTCTTGGCCGCGGTCAAGGAAGTGGCCAAGGTAAAACTGCCGGTAAGGGTCACAAAGGTCAAAAAGCGCGTAAAGGTTACAATGAAAAACGTAACTTTGAGGGTGGACAACAACCACTTGCCCGCCGTTTGCCGAAAATCGGTTTCCAATCACGTGTTGTGAAACCAACCACAATTAACGTTGAAAAAGTAAAAGAGATCGCGAATCTTGCTGAAATTACAATGGAAAGCATCCGTGGTGTTCACCGATTGCCTAAATCTGTTGTTAGCGTTAAACTTGTCGGTGCAAGCGCTAAAGATTTAGCATCTAAAATCAAAGACGAAAACGTTACAACATCTGGTAAATAATGAACCAACAACTTGTAAACAAGATCTTAATTACGATCGGTTTTCTCTTTATCTACCGTTTACTGGCATACGTGCCGGTACCGGGTGTTGACACGGCTGTAATCGCGTCATTTTTTAACTCTCACCAAGCTGACGCGTTAGGTCTGTTTAATATGTTTAGCGGTAAAGCCGTCGAACGATTCTCCATTATCTCTCTTGGTATTATGCCTTACATCACCGCATCCATCATTATGGAACTTCTTGCAGCAACATTCCCAAACTTGGCTCAAATGAAAAAAGAGCGCGACGGTATGGTGAAATATATGCAGATTATCCGTTATGCGACTATCGTTATTACCATCGTGCAAGCGATCGGTGTGAGTGTCGGGCTACAAAGCATGAGCGGCAAAGACGGCAGCAGTGCTATTTTGGTCGATCACAGTACGTTTGTAACGTTGGCAGTTGTTTCCATGTTGGCAGGTACGATGCTCTTGATGTGGATTGGTGAGCAAATTACACAAAGTGGTATCGGAAACGGTGTCTCTTTGATCATCTTCGCCGGTATCGTTTCGGCGATTCCAAGTGCGATTTCGCATGCGGTTACGATGGTCAATACGGGTGCAATGGGATTCTTATCACTGGTAGGAATTGTTGCATTGGTAGTAACAACGATTTTGGTCATTATTTATGTTGAGTTGGGTGAACGCCGTATTCCGGTCACCTATGCGAAAAAGACAATGATGCAAAATCAAAACAAACGGGTTATGAACTACATTCCGGTGAAAGTGAACCTCTCTGGGGTTATTCCGGTCATTTTTGCTTCGGCAATTTTGATGTTCCCGATGACGGTAATGTCTTCAAGTACTAATCCGACGGTTCAAGCTATTGCCGATGTGTTGAATCCGAACCATTATTTTTTCAATGTTTTGCAGTTTTTGTTTGTCGTATTTTTTGCGTTCTTTTATGCATCGATTGTATTTAATGCAAAAGATATAGCGGACAATCTAAAACGTCAAGGCGGGTTTATTCCGGGTGTTCGTCCGGGTGAATCAACCAAAGAGTTCTTGAACGATACTGCAGGGCGATTGACCATTACAGGTGCTATTTATCTCGGTCTTATCGCTACATTGCCATGGGTAATTGTTAAAGCGATGGGCGTTCCGTTCTTCTTTGGAGGGACGGCAGTTCTCATCGTGGTTCAGGTAGCCTTGGACACTATGCGTCGTATCGAAGCGCAAGTGTATATGTCTAAATACCAAACCCTTAGTGCGGTTGGCCTGTAACAATGGCGATTGCGCTACGTAAAAATGATGAAATAGCTTCACTTCGTGCCGCGAATAAAATCGTCGGAGCGACGTTGGAGCTGTTAGCTTCTCACACCAAACCGGGGATTACCCTAAAAGAGCTTGATCGCTTGGGCGAAGATTTTATCCGAAGCCAAGGTGCAAGCCCCTCTTTTAAAGGGCTCTACGGTTTTCCAAGTGCAGTTTGTACCTCTGTCAATGAAGTGATTATCCACGGTATTCCGACCGATTACGCTCTTCAAGAGGGTGATATTGTCGGGTTTGATGTTGGTACTAAAAAGGGGGGCTATTTCGGGGACGCAGCTATCTCTGTTGGGGTTGGAAAGATCTCTCCGGAAGATGAAGCATTAATTGCATGTTCGAAAGACGCCCTCTATTTTGCCATCGATATTATCCGCGACGGGATGCGCTTTAAAGAGCTTTCCTACGAGATAGAGCAGTTTATTCTCGCACGCGGGTTTGTCCCGTTGCGGGGATTCTGCGGTCACGGTATCGGCAAAAAACCGCATGAAGAACCGGAAATTCCGAATTATATGGACGGAGCCAATGTTAAAGCGGGTCCGAAGATAAAAAATGGAATGGTTTTTTGCTTGGAGCCGATGATTTGTCAAAAAGAGGGTACCTCTAAAATTTTGGCCAACGGCTGGGATGTGGTGAGTACGGATGGGCTGAAAGGCTCTCATTACGAGCATACGGTTGCGATTATCAACGGTAGAGCTGAAATATTATCAATCGCGTAAAGGAAGAGTAATGGCAAAAGATGATGTCATTGAAGTAGACGGAAAGATTATTGAGGCACTACCCAATGCAACGTTTCGTGTTGAGTTGCCGAATGGTCACGTGATTTTGTGTCATATTGCTGGAAAAATGCGTATGCACTACATCAAAATCCTCCCCGGGGATACGGTAAAAATCGAGTTGACTCCATACAGCTTGGACAAAGGTCGAATTACCTACCGGTATAAATAAATCTTCCCTCTTCGGGAAGAAGATAACTATTTTTTGATAGAGGAAACGAATTTATGAAAAAAAGTTATCGCTTTTTTCCTCCTAAGTGCTTTTTTATTTGCTTCTGATCCGCAACAGTCGTTTTAAGAAACCTATACGGATGCACTTCGCGGTGTAGAAGCGGATGAGGGCGCAGCGATGAAGTGGCTTGTCCTGGCAGCGAAGCAAAAAGAGCCCACCGCACTCACCTCTGGAATGAAAAAAGGTTCATTCTATAAAATCAGTGGGATTGCAACAAAAAAAGGGTGGGGAGCGTTTGATAAAGAAGGGTGGATCGATGAGAACA
>NZ_JAEMQA010000134.1 GCF_022759005.1 Sulfuricurvum sp.
AAACCGGGACGATCTGAACGCAGATAGCCACTCATAACGTTCGGCCCTTTGACGTGCAAGATACCCCCCTCATCGATCCCCGGAACACTGATGAGTTTTGCCTCAATCCCCGGTAAAATTTGTCCGACGGTACCGCTTCGATATCCCATTGGAGTATTGACCGCGATGACGGGAGCTGTTTCTGTCGCACCGTATCCTTCGAAAATTCGTATCCCGAATTTCTCAAACCACAGTTCTCGTACGCTATCTGAGAGTTTTTCGGCTCCTGCCACGACGTAGCGGAGGCGGTAAAAATCGTACGGATGGGCATGGGCGGCATAATGGTTCAAAAAGGTACTGGTGCCGAAAAGGATCGTACATGAGCGATCATACGCAATTTCGGGGATAACCCGATAGTGCAGGGGAGAAGGGTACATAAAGAGTGGGACTCCGCCCAAAATCGGCAAAAGTGTTCCTGCCGTGAGACCGAAAGAGTGAAAAATTGGCAAAGCATTTAGCAATTTATCGTCTGTTGAAAAATCGATGATGGAGCGCAACTGCGCGATATTTGCCAAAATCGCATCGTGCGAGAGGACGACCCCTTTGGGTTTATCCTCGGAACCGGATGTAAACAAGATGACGGCCGGGGCGTCTGGAGATGTGGTATGCATCACGCTACGTGGGAACCAGCGGGCAAATCCCATAAGCCAGAGTTTATCGGTTAGACTCATTTGCGGACGGAGATCTTCGAGATACATCAATGTAATATCGTGCAATTCCTCTAATTTCGGTTCGAGTTTTCCTTGTATTACAAACGCTTTTGAGGTAATGATTGTACGGATCTGTGCGGCGGTACAGGCACCTTGGAGTCCGTCGCTTCCGGCAGTGAAGTTGAGCATCGCGGGGATTCGACCGAATGCGTTTAGTCCCAAAATGAGCCCTAGTGTCGGAACGGCTGTCGGCATCAAAACACCGACTGCTTCTCCCTCGGCGGTATACGGTGTAAGCAGTCGACCTAATCCCAATGCCATGGTGAGAACTTGGCGATAGGTGTATTCGATTTGCTTGGTGTCTTCTACGATGAGATAGGAGTATCCGTAGTCTTCTGCAGCATCGACGAATGCACCGAAAAGGGTATTAGGAGTGCGTGATTCAAAGATACAGCGTTGCAACAATGTCCGCATTGCTTCGCCCGATTTGGCTCGACGTTCATGGCCACTCCCCTCACTACTGATTTTTAGACGCGTCGGTGTGCAATAGGTGAGGGTGATTTGCGGAAACCACCGCTTCGGATGATCTGAATGCATTCGAGAAAGGGTGCTGAAGGTTGCCCCTTTGATAATGACAGGATGGATGGTTGCTTCGGTTTTGACGGTGACGAATGCCGATCCTTCATAGATTTTCATCAGACTCCCCGTTGTCGTAATACGCCCCTCAGGGAAAATGACAACAGGACGACCGCCCTCTACCAGACGGATGATCTGCTTGATCGCCATCGGGTTGGAGGGATCGATCGCAATGTATTCGCTCAGTGAGAGAAACGCTCGTACCAAAGGACGTTTTGCAATTTCGGTATTGACCACGAAAACCGGTTTGATCGGCAGTACTAACCCTAAAATCAATCCGTCTAAAAACGATTGGTGATTGGCGATGATGATCGTATGGTTCTCTTCGCGTTGAAATTCTCCTACCACTTTGAGTCGGAATAAAAAGCGGACGATGACATATAGAATCGCTTTTATCATTAGATAGTGCCTTGTTATTCGGATAGTTAATGCATTTTACTCAAAATCTTCTGAAGCTTCTAAGCATCAAGTGAATGAGCCTTTGGTATAATCACGAAAATTGTATAAAGTGAACCAATGAAATTTATTGAAACACGCGGAAATGACGGAATCCATCCACAACAGGTTACCTTTTCAGAGGCGATTTTAAGTCCTATCGCATCGTTCGGCGGATTGTATGTTCCGAGCGAATTGCCCAATCTTGGTGAAGTATTTTTAACAAAGCACTTGCATTCGAGTTATAAAGAGTTGGCAAAAGATCTACTCACAACTCTTGCCATCGATATTGAGAGCTCCGTAATCGATGAAGCTCTCTCCCTCTATGACAAATTCGACGATCCGAGCAATCCCGTCCCGGTCGTAAAAGTACGGGATGACTTGTATGTCAGTGAACTCTATCACGGACCGACCCGCGCATTTAAAGACATGGCGTTGCAACCGTTTGGGGTAGTTCTCAGCTCCATCGCCCAAAAGCGCGGCGAAGAGTATCTCATCTTGGCGGCGACGAGTGGCGATACGGGTCCAGCGGCACTGGAGACGTTTAAAAACCGAGCGAATGTCCGTGTCGCGTGTCTCTATCCCGATGGGGGAACCTCAGACGTTCAACGTCTTCAGATGGTGACCGAAGATGCGCAAAATCTCAAAGTCATCGGGATCAAAGGGGATTTCGACGATGCACAAAGCGCTCTCAAACGTCTTTTGGGTTCACAAACGTTTAAAGATGCCCTAAAAGCGAAACATATCTCCCTCTCAGCTGCTAACTCGGTCAATTTCGGGCGAATTATTTTCCAAATTATTTATCATATCCACAGCTATCTCGAACTGGTACGCCAAAACGTCATTACGATGGGCGAAAAAGTGTACCTTGATGTTCCGAGTGGAAATTTCGGAAATGCTTTGGGTGGCTATTATGCGTATAAAATGGGGCTTCCGGTTGAGAAGATCATTATCGCTTCCAACGAAAACAACGTCCTTACCCGTCTGATCAATACGGGACGTTATGATTTGCGCGGTGAACACGTCGTCGCGACCACCTCTCCGGCAATGGACATCTTGATCTCCAGCAACGTTGAACGTATCTTGTTCGATTTCTTTGGAAGCGAACGTACCAAAGAGCTGATGGCGAGTCTTGAAGCGGAGCGTTTTTATGCGCTGAACGATAATGAAACGATGAAACTTCAGACACTGTTTGCCGCCGATTATTGTAACGGTGCGGAAGGAAAAGGGTATATCAAAGAGGCATTCGATGCAGGCTATTTGATGGATCCGCATACGGCGACCTGTTTCAAAGCGTACGATTGCTGTGCGACCAAACCGCTCAAAACCATCGTCTATTCAACGGCAGAGTGGACGAAATTTTCGCCGACGATTGCCAACGCATTGACCGGAGAAAAAGATGCGAATGACATCGATGCTCTCGCATCCATCTCAAAAACGGCTAAAACGCCGATTCCTGCTATGATTAAAGGGTTGTTCACAAAACCGATTACACAAGGTACTGTGATCGAAAAAGAGAATATCGAAGCCGAAATTCTTAAATTTATCTAATCCCTTTTTAGGAATTATCCCTTTTTCTGCCCCTCTTTTTCCTTATCATGAATGAGGGCACTCTCCATCAGTTTGATCTCTTCATCACCCCAAATCAGAATCTTTTTAGATGTTTTCAAATCGGGCTGGTTTTTGGACGGATATTGGACACTGGATAAGATGTGTTTGATACAGTTGATGCGGGCTTTTTTCTTGTTGTCGGAACGGATAATGATCCACGGCGAGGTTCCGGTATGCGAAGCCCGAAGCATCGAGAGTTTTGCGGTCGTGTATTTGTCCCACATATCTTGCGATTTGGCATCGACGGGAGAGAGTTTAAATTGTTTTAACGGATCGGTTTTACGCTCTTTAAACCGTTTTGCCTGCTCTTTTTTGGAGACGGAAAAATAGAATTTAAAGAGGATGATCCCTGAGTTCACCAGCATCCGCTCGAATTCGCTGACGTGGTTCAAAAACTCCTGATGCTCTTGAGGGGTACAAAACCCCATGACCGGCTCAACGCCGCCGCGATTGTACCAACTGCGATCAAAGAGGACGATTTCGCCCGCACTCGGAAGGTGCTTGATGTAGCGTTGGAAATACCATTGGGTTTTTTCGACGTCGGAGGGTTTTTCGAGTGCGACGATACGCGCTCCGCGTGGGTTGAGATGCTCGGTGATCCGTTTGATCGTTCCCCCTTTGCCCGCCGCATCGCGCCCTTCGAAAATCATCAGAATTTTGAGACCTTGATCTTTGACATGGTTTTGGAGTTTGAGGAGTTCGATTTGGAGGTTTTTGAGTTCCTCTTCGTATTCTAAGACCGATTTTTTGACCCAAACGGGGAGTCTCTCTTCGACTTTGCTTTTTTTCCGCCGTTCTTTCGCATTGGCTTGTTCAGTTTTTCTCCGATCGCCATGAACGACGTCTTCAATTTTTTCCGCTTCGGCGATTTCTGCTTTTACCATTGCGCTTTTTGCACCCATTTTCGGCTCCCTCATTTTTTTGATTATAACGTTGATTGGATTAAATCGTCCAGTTTTGTTATCTCTTTTGT
>NZ_JAEMQA010000138.1 GCF_022759005.1 Sulfuricurvum sp.
TACAGAGCCCACAATAAAAGGATAAAAATATTAAGCGAATGGAGTAAAAAAACCGGTATCAGTTTGGCGGCTATAAACTCCGCTTTTGTAAGAGGAGAGGCATAAAAATTAAAAATTGTCCCCCTCTCTTTCTCTTTAACGATGAGCAGTGCGGCAATAATTGCCGGGGCGACGAGCAAAACCAATCCGATCAGACCCGGAACAATCGCATCTTCATCTCTCATAGCTTGATTAAATAATGTTCGTTGGTTGATGATGATTGAACCTTTTGTCCCTGTGTGTATCAAACCTGCCGCGGCATCGAGAACAACACCTTTTACATAACTTTCCATTGTCGATCCGCGACTTGGAAAAGCGGCATCGACATAAACTCCGATTTGTGTCGTTTGACCTTTTAGAAGCCGTTTTTCAAACGATGTGGGGATTATAATAATTGCATCGCTCTGGGCTTGCTTAATCTTTCTTAGAGCCTCTGCCTCATCCATAACGGTTGATGTCGTATTGAAATATTTGGAGTGTTCAAACTTGCTTACCAATAGATTTGAAAGACGGCTTTGATCGTTATCGATAATTGCGATCCTCGCATGCGTTACTTCCATCCGAATTCCATAACCAAAAAGGAGCAAAATCATAGTAGGTAAAAGATATACCATGACAATAAGCCGTGAACGCAGAAGTTCACTCATCTCTTTTTGAATGTAGGCTTTGAGCATTCTGACTTTCATCGGTAGTACTCCAAAAATATCTCTTCAAATGTCTGAGCCTTCGGATGTGCCGCATATAGATTAGAAATCGTATCGTCTGCAACTTTACGTCCATCGCGCATAAGGATGATTCGATCACAGAATTCCGCTTCGCTCATGTAATGCGTCGTAATCAAAATCGCAATTTTCCATTTCTCTTTGAGTGCTACTAATAGCTGCCAAAACTGGGCTCGCGCTATCGCATCAACTCCCGATGTCGGCTCATCTAAAAACAATATAACTGGTTCATGCAGCAGTGCGGCCGCAAGCGAAAATCGCTGATTTATCCCTAATGGAAGTTCTGTAGGCATAGCATCCATATACTCCTCAAAGCCGAGTTCTGCTGCATAACGGGCTATTCGTTTGAGCGCAGTATCCATCGGTATTTGGTGCATTGAAGCAAAATAGATAAGATTTTCTCTGACTGTCATGTCGTTATAGAGGGCAAAATGTTGAGAGACATACCCAATGGAACTTTTGAGTGCCTGTCGGTCTTGTGCTGTTTCTATCCGCTTTGAGAGTAAACTCAATTCTCCCCCGTCAATCGGTAAAAGTCCTAAGAGCATTTTAATAAAAGTCGTTTTTCCGGCTCCGTTGGCACCGAGTAATCCCAAAATTTCTCCTCGACACAATCGGAGGTCAACCCCATCATTGGCTATGAAATCACCAAATACTTTTGTTAATCCCTCAGCTTCCATAACCACCGAAGCAAAAGAGCCATCTTTGTCACGGGGTGTAATTTCAACCGAAGGGAGAAGGCGGTTTTTTTTAAGTGCATTGACAAAGAATAAAGCTTCTAGCGTAGGTTCGATGTGTTCAGCCAAAAGCGATTCCAGCGAATAGGTTGTATCAAGCGTACTCATCGAATGGAGGCTCGAAGAAGGGGTCAACGCATACGTCATATCACGCACTGAATCAATCAATTCTTTCGCACTTCCTTGTGCAATGATCTCTCCGTTATCAAACAGCAACACCCTATCCATTTGTGCTGCTTCTTGCATATACGCGGTATTAACCAAAACTATGGTTCCTTCATCACGCCGTATTTGATCGAGGATTTCCCATAACTCAATT
The DNA here is from genome assembly GCF_022759005.1 of Sulfuricurvum sp. Classification (GTDB taxonomy): domain Bacteria; phylum Campylobacterota; class Campylobacteria; order Campylobacterales; family Sulfurimonadaceae; genus Sulfuricurvum. Next base: position 1,818 of record NZ_JAEMQA010000138.1, read on the forward strand.
CGGCTCAGCGGATCGACCCCCGTTGTCGGCTCATCCAATAGTAGCAATTTAGGACGATGAAGAAGCATACAAATTAGAGAGAGTTTTTGCATCATCCCGCCGCTTAGATTGCCAGCTCTTCTGTCGACAAATTTATCCAGACCTGCCATACGAAGCAGTCTATTTTTGTACTCATTGAAATGATCATCCTGCTTGATATTCCGAATATTGGCAAAAAAATTGAGATGTTCTTCAACCGTGAGAAGATCATATAGAACCAATCCGATTCCCTGAGGCATAAGCCCTATTTGAGATTTGAGCTTTTCAGCTTCGACAGGAGAGTGGTAAATATTATTTTGAAAAGTAATTTCTCCCTCAAATCGGATAACTCCCGCAATGGCGTGCATCAGTGAACTTTTACCAGCTCCGTCGGCTCCGATGAAACCGATAATTTCACCTTCGTTGACGCTTAAAGAAGCGTCTTTGATCGCAAACCGTTTGTTATGGGTGACACTTACCCTCTCAATCTTCAACATTCCCATCGTCTGTATCCGTTTTACTCAGGTACTGCATGCAAGCTCGTAGGCAGTCCTTTACCATCCAATGAGATAACTCCCACTGCCGGAATTCCTAATTTCAAAAGAGGATCAACTTTCAGAGGTTGAAGATGTACGGCAAATACCCTCTGGATACGGTCACTCGCTACACTCACCTCTTTTGGGGTAAATTCTGCTTTTTGCTCTATGCGCACCACTTTAGCCTCAATCGCCCGATCAGGATTGGAATCTAAAAAGATTACCGCCGGATCACCGATTTTGATTTTCCCGTTTTGTAGCGTGTCGACAAAGATTTTTAGATAAAGGCTTTTAGGATCAATCAAGGTCGCACCTGCCATCCCTGAGCCGATTACTTCGCCGTTATTGGCAATCTTTTCCATCACAAATCCGTCCACTGGAGAATGAAGCTCCATTTCAGACAGGACAGCACTGATCTGTGTTTGAGAAGCCTTCAAAGCTTTTATCCCCGATTCTAAGGCTTTGATCCCTTCACGCAAAACAGCAATTTTCTGTTGCGATGCGGATGCTTCAACCTGATCACTTTGGGTTATATCAATAGCACTATTGAGCTGTTCACGTTTGTCCATTAACGAGGAAAGTTGATTTTTATCACTTTGGAGTTTCAACTGAGCCATTTCCAACTGATGTTTTTCGATCAGACGATTGGTAAAAAGATTATTCAAGCGCTCAGTATCCCGTTGATCCTGAGTTACAAGATTTTTTTGGGTACTGATCAGTTTATCGAGTTCATCTCGCTGTGCAGTTTTGATAGAGTTGTTTGCTTTGGCCTTGACCAGAGATTCTGGGATACTTTTTTGCGCGATTGAGAGTTCAATCTCTCTTGCAGCCAGCTGTTGCGTCTGTGCTTCTATCTGGGCATCGATCTGGGCTTTTTGAGCTTTTTGCTCCGCACTGTCGATCGTTGCGATAACAGCACCTTTTTGTATCGCTTCTCCCTCGAAAATATTCATTTGAGAAATACGGCCGGGATATTTTGCGTTCATATTAATCAAATCACCGTCGATTCGCCCGCTCCCCTGCACCAGATTTTCAGGAAGTTCTTTAGTATGAAGTTTGAGGTAAATCAACACTACGGCAAAGCTGAAAAGGACTGCAACAGCAACACCCAGCCAATATTTTTTAGCAATCTGAAACATACTAACCATCTCTCCAATTCATCATTTTTGCAGTTATAATGTAGTGTAGCTATAATATCCTTTTTTTAGAGTCAAACCAAACAAGGATTTCATGTGAAACGATTGCTTATTTTTATTTTCCCTACATGGATATGGGCTCAGAGCTATTGGGAAGTTATATCAGATCTGGATCATTCTTTGACACTCCAAAGTGCACATCAGTTAGAGACAGCAGCGTTTGAGAGCTATCGAGCGGCCGAGGGAAAAAACTTGCCGACATTGGATGCTAGTATCAGTGCTATTGAATTCCACGACACCCCTACCGTCACATTTGGGTCGATGAAACTCCCGATGGGGACCAAAAAGCATACAGAAGGCTCACTTACGCTGACTTACCCTCTCTTCACTGGTTTTGCCATTAGTTCCTCTATTGAAAAAGTAAAACTTTCCCATGAAAAAGCTACCTTGGAAGTTGCCGATCTCAAACGAAACCTCTTGATAAACGCGACAAAGCTCTACAGTGCCGTTTCCGCTGCCGATGAGATAATTGCAGCACAAGAAGAGGCTAAAAATGCGATCAATGATTCTTATGCGAAAGCCAAAGGGTTTTACGATAACGGTTTACTATCTCCTGCCGAACTGTACGCAATTGAAGCCAAAAAGTTTGAAATCGATGCGCAGATTATAGAGAGCCAAAACAGCAAATCTCAAGCACTAAATCAACTCAGCTATCTTACCGGTGTAAAAATCGATTCGGCTAACATCTCAACAAATACACTGCCTATTCCAGATGAAAACTACATTTTAGCCCGAGCATTG
>NZ_JAEMQA010000108.1 GCF_022759005.1 Sulfuricurvum sp.
GTGGCCCCATCATCTAATGGTTAGGATTCCAGATTTTCATTCTGGCCATAGGGGTTCGAATCCCCTTGGGGTCACCACTTTAACTCCCTAAAATACGCACTTGCAATCACTTTAAATTTTATATTGTAAAATACTCCTATTGACCCATTCAATTGACACGCAATTTAATTTTTCCAGTAAAAAGTTTCAAAAAATCATAAATATCACTCAGAAAAAAGCACGAGTATCGCGATACTCAAAACATGGAAGCGATTTAACGGCTTAAAAGCTTAATAACGGTACAATCGCGCAAAATATTAATCCAAGGACTTTGATTTGAGAAGTCATTTTTGTACCGATTTAAGTGAAGCAAACGTAGGCGACAACGTCGTTTTATGCGGTTGGGCAAACAGCTACCGCGACCATGGAGGGATCGTATTTATCGATTTACGCGATAAAAGCGGTTTGATCCAGCTCGTATGTGACCCAGCCGACAATGCCCACGCACACAAAGTAGCAAGCGAAGTACGCGACGAATTCGTCCTCATTGCTCACGGACGTGTTCGTAACCGTGGAGAGGGTCTTGTGAATCCTCGTCTCAAAACGGGTGCGATTGAAGTGGTGGTTGAAAACCTCATTATCGAAAACCGCTCAGAGCCCGTACCGTTCGGTATCGGTGATAACAACGTCGGTGAAGAGACCCGTCTTCGCTATCGATACCTTGATTTGCGTAATCCAAACGCGTTCCAAACATTCCAAATGCGTTCAAAAGCGGCGATTGCGGCACGTAACGTCCTTGATCGTCTCGGATTCTTGGAAGTGGAAACACCGATTTTGACCAAATCGACCCCTGAGGGTGCGCGTGACTATCTCGTCCCGAGCCGTGTTCACGAAGGTGAGTTTTACGCCCTCCCACAATCTCCGCAGCTTTTCAAACAGCTTCTTATGGTGGCTGGATTCGATCGCTATTTCCAAATCGCGAAATGTTTCCGTGACGAAGATTTGCGTGCTGACCGTCAGCCTGAATTTACCCAAATCGACGTGGAGATGAGCTTCTGTAACCAAGAAGACGTTATCCGCGTTGCCGAAGAGTTGATTACCGGAATGTTCGCCGCTGCCGGACACGAAGTCCATACGCCGTTCAACCGTATCAAATACAATGATGCAATGGAGTGGTACGGATCGGATAAACCCGATCTTCGATACGATCTCAAAATGGTGGATGTGATTGACATCTTCGCACGTTGTGACAACGAGATTTTTACCTCTATCGCCGCTAATCCGAAAATGAACCGAATCAAAGCGCTTCGTGTACCGGGTGCCGATTTGGTATTCTCCAAACGTGAAATGAAAAGCTTCGAAGATTTCGTTCGCAAATTCGGTGCAAAAGGTCTCGGATATTTCCAAATGAAAGAGGACGGTCTCAAAGGTCCGTTGGAAAAATTCTTCACCCCTGAAGATCTCCAACTCCTCGTCGATCGAACCGGCATGGAAGTGGGCGACGTGGTCTTCTTCGGTGCGGGAGACAAAAAAACCGTCTGGGATTACATGGGGCGCTTCCGTATCTTCATCGCCGAACATGAAAAAATGAACCTGATCGACAAAGATCGCTTCGAATTTGTCTGGGTTGTCGATTTCCCGATGTTCGAAATCGAAGAGGGTCGTGTCAAAGCGCTTCACCATCCGTTTACAATGCCGCGTGATCTCAACCACGAACACCTCGAAGACATCGAATCGATTGCATACGACATCGTCCTCAACGGTACAGAACTCGGAGGCGGATCGATCCGTATCCACAAACAAGATTTGCAAGAGCAAATTTTCAAACTTCTCGGTATCGGCGAAGAAGAGGCTCAAGAGAAATTCGGCTTCTTGCTCGATGCACTCAAATTCGGAGCGCCTCCGCACGGCGGTTTTGCGATCGGGTTTGACCGCTTCATGATGCTCTTGTCTAAAAAAGACTCTATCCGTGACGTTATCGCGTTCCCGAAAACCCAAAAAGCATCGTGTATCATGACTCAAGCACCGAGTCCGGTTGAACTCACTCAATTACGTGAGCTTCACATCCGACTCAGAGAGAGTGCGAAGTAATCCATGAAAAAACTTTTTTTGATTATCGGTGCGCCGGGCTCAGGAAAAACAACCGATGCGGAGATGATTGCCGCACGCAACAGCGATTCTATCGTTCACTACTCGACGGGTGATCTCCTCCGCGCCGAAGTAGCCAGCGGGTCTGAGCGTGGACAGCTGATCAACAGCTTTATCAGCCGTGGAATGATCGTTCCGATTGAGATCGCGATTGAGACAATCACTGGCGCGATCAAATCGGCTCCATCTGACGTTATTTTGTTCGACGGCTATCCACGATCATTCGAGCAAATGAATGAACTCGACAAATTCCTACAGCATGACACCAGCATCGAGTTGATGAGCGTCATCGAAGTGGTTGTGAGCGAAGAGGTTGCGCGTGATAGAGTTCTCGGACGCTCTCGCGGTGCCGATGACAAAGAAGAGGTATTCAATAACCGTATGAATGTCTATACCGAGCCGCTCAGTACGATTCAAGCGTTTTACGAAGAGAAAAATCTCCTCCAAAAAATCAACGGTGAACGTTCCATCGACGCCATCGTCGATGAGATGGAAGCTTTCATTAAGAACAAAATTTAGCTATTCGGGATTTTATTCCGATAGCGTTAAATTAAAAATAAGGAATTAATATGAAAATCATTCTTTTGGGTGCACCGGGTGCAGGAAAAGGGACACAGGCTCAGTTTTTGACCAAAACATTCGACATTCCGCAAATCTCTACCGGAGATATGCTCCGCGCCGCGATCAAAGCGGGAAGCGAACTCGGAACCTTGGCAAAATCATTTATGGATTCGGGCAAACTCGTCACCGATGAGATCATTATCGGTCTTGTCAAAGAGCGTATTGCTCAAGATGATTGTAAAAACGGTTTCCTCCTTGACGGTTTCCCGCGTACCGTTCCGCAAGCCGATGCCCTCAAAGAGGCAGGTGTTGCGATCGATGCTGTAATCGAAATCGATGTCGCTGATAGCGTTATCGTTGAGCGTATGTCAGGACGTCGTGCTCACCTTGCATCAGGTCGCACCTATCACATCGTATACAATCCTCCGAAAGTGGAAGGAAAAGACGATGAAACTGGAGAAGATCTAGTACAACGTGACGATGACAAAGCCGAAGTTGTTTTGGATCGTTTGCGTGTTTATCATGAGCAAACGGCTCCGCTTGTCAACTATTACAAAGCTGTTGCTGCAGCCGATAGCTCAGTCAAGTATATCACCATCGACGGAACTCAAAAAATCGAAGCGGTTGAGCAAGCGATCCTTTCGCAACTCAAATAATTTTCTTCAATTAATACACACCCCATGAGCAAAGCCCATCGGGCTACGCTAACGCTAAGTTCTCTTCAGCAGAGAGCTCACGTCCAGTAAACCGGACTATGATTTTACTTTATCTTCTCGTGTTATAATCCTTGTATGAAAACTCCCCACTTTTATGCCGTTATTATCGGTTCTGAAATCTTGAATGCCCGTCGTGACGATAAACATTTTCTCTATATTCGCGATGCGCTGATGCGTCGCGGACATACCCTTTTTGCTTCGTTCATCATCAAAGATGATCCGATCTTAATCCATAATACCTTCACCATGATCAAAAACGATCCAGATGCCGTGATGTTCAGTTTCGGCGGAATCGGCTCAACCCCCGATGATTTAACTCGCCAAATCGCTTCCGATGTCTTTAGTGACGGTGAATTGGTTCTGCATAAAGAGTTTAGCGATCATATCATCGAACGCTTCGGTGATGCCGCCTATCCACACCGTATCCATATGGCGGAACTTCCTAAAAATTCGGGATTGCTGCACAACGTCATCAACAATATGTCGGGATTTTCTCTCGAAGAGCGCTATTTCTTTATGCCCGGTTTTCCTGAAATGTCTCACCCGATGGTTGAAGAGGCGCTGGAGCGATTTTATCCTGACGGATCCAAACTTTACCGCAAAACACTCATCGCCCAGACATCCGAAAATACGCTGATCGATGTGATGGAAGAAATGGACGAGGGAATCGATTTTTCATCGTTGCCGATGATGAAGAGCGGAAATCCGAGCGTCGAAATTTCGGTCGCATCTGCAGATAAAAGTCTAACCGAGATCAATTTTGAACGCTTTATTAATACGCTAAATGCCAAATCAATCGCCTATAGTATCCTAAAAGACACA
>NZ_JAEMQA010000080.1 GCF_022759005.1 Sulfuricurvum sp.
CCCGGTCTCTTCCGATGCGGCCACGAGAACTCCGCGAAACACTCTGTTCGTGGCAGGGCAAGGGCGACCGCCTCGCCTACACGTTTGAGATGCGAATCAATCCGACCACCTACGAGATGGATTCATTCGAGCTGTACGAGTCGATTATCCACTCCCACCGCCGTTTCACTTACGAAGAGATCGACGCCTATTTGGAGGGTCATCTAAGCGCCCAAAATGACAAAGAGGCAAAAGCATTGGCTTATATCAATGATCTCAACGTTCTAACGGGAAAACTGCGCGAAGAGCGGATGAAAAAAGGGTACAACTTCCGCTCCAGCGAACTGGAGATGCGGATCGACGAAGAGCAAAACATTGTCTCCACCGAATTCGCCGTCGAAACGCCGTCCCATGCCCTGATTGAAGATTGTATGTTGTTAGCTAACAAAGCGGCGGCATCGATGTACGAGCGCGGTGTTTTCCGTATCCACGAATCCCCTTCCCCGATGAAGCTCCAAAGCCTCTATACCGAACTCGCTTCTATCGGGATTTTTGTCGAGTCCCAAGGCTCGATCAAAGAGACCATTATGGCGATTCAAGCCGAAGCGGAGCGACGCGATCTCATCAGCGAAGTCGATACCCTAATCATTCGTGCGCAGATGCAGGCGCGCTATGCCCCCTATAACATGGGGCACTTCGGTCTCGGATTTGATCGCTACACCCACTTTACCTCTCCAATCCGCCGTTACAGCGATCTGATCGTCCATCGCCTCCTCAAAGCGATCCAAGCACACGATACCGAAGAGGGGTCGTATGTTCTTCGCAATATTGAATCCCTCTGTACCTCCATCAGCGAAAAAGAGCGCGAAGCGAGTGACATCGAAATCCGATTCCATGAGCGTAAATTCGCCCGTTGGGCAGCTACCGTGATCGGTCAAGAGTTCAAAGCGCGTATCATGCGTGCTGAAGAGCCGTTCATTGCTGAAATTCATGACGTTATCACGGGTGCCAAGGTAGCCGTTAACTCCCAATTTGGTTTAATGCTTTTCGATGACATCGTCGTCAAAATCGAAACCGCTAACCTCGCTACCGCGAAAATCACCGCCTCGTTCGTCCGCCATATAGATAAAGTAAACGATATGCACGCAAGCGTGCATGGGCACTCTGCCGAAGAGAACTCAGCGTTAGCACAGCCACGGGGAACTTCGCTTCGTAGTGTAGGAGAATAATATGAATAGACAGGATTTAGACCGCCATCTCCAAAACAACAGCGCTCCGCGTGCCATGGCACTCTTCGGCGAGAGCCATTTTCTCATCGACCGCTACGCCCACAAACTCTCTCAAATCGAGGGGGCATCGGTTCTCAACCTTTATCACGACGAGTACGATTTCAATATTGCCAAAGCGCACCTCTCCCAAGGCTCCCTCTTCGGCGATCAAAACCTCCTTATCGTCAAACACGAGAAAAAGCTCCCAAAAGCTGAACTCGATACCCTCGTCGAACTGGTCGGTAAAAACACCGACAACACCTTCATCTACTGCTACTACGGCGAGGATGTCAAAGGGGCGGACACCGCGTTCAAAGGTTCCCATACCGGATCAGTTCGCTTCTTCCACCCCTTTGCCGCCGAAGCGCGCGCCATCGTCATGCAAGAGGCGCAAAGCTTAGGGGTTCAGCTCGATAACCAAGCAGCGTTTCATCTCCTTGACATCCACAACAACGATCTTGCCCTCGCCTGCAACGAGCTTTCAAAACTCTCCATATTAGGCAAGCCGATCGGGATGAAAGAGATTGATGAACTCGTTTTCGGCCTCAGCGAAATCAAACTCGACCACTTCATCGCCCGTGTCATCGAGAAAAAAGAGTTCCTCCCCTCGCTCCATCATCTCCTCGAATCGGGAGAAAACGAGATACAGCTCCTCACCGCCATCAGCGGATTTTTGACCCAACTCTATCTTTTTAATACGGCCATAAAGATTCACGGGATCGCCGATTCGGCACTCGTATTGGGATATAAACTTCCCGGATTTGTCGAAAAAGAGCGTGCCGCACTCTCGATCAAAATCTCTTCCGAGGGGTATAAACGGGGGATTAATCTCCTCCTCGATACGGAGTTGAAGATGAAATCAACAGGAAGTCCCGATCAGGAATCACTCCTTCTCTCCGCCCTATTAAAACTCCAAAGTGTCTTATAACCAAAACTTAAATTAAGCGGATTTTTAGTATAATCCGCCCGTTCCTTGCTCTTTGCAACACGATTGTCGTGCTGTATTAATACCATAAGGGGCGAACACCATAAGGAGACATACGCTATGAGACATTACGAAAACCTAGTAATCGTAAAACCTACTCTTACAGAAGAAGAGATTAAAAATACCATCGCTCTCGTTGAAGAAGTGATCACTGCAAACGGCGGTGAGATCGTTGCTCGAGACGCAATGGGAATGAAAAAATTGGCTTACCCGATCGAGAAAAACGCTCGCGGTTATTTCTACGTTATGTATTACAAAGCGGCACCTGCTGCTATTGCTGAAATTGAACGTCGTTTCCGCATCAACGAAGAGATTTTGCGTTTCGTAACTATGAAATACGATACAAAACGTGAAATTGCAGCATGGAACGGTATGGTTGAAAAAACCAAAAAACCTGCTGCTGTTGCTGAGAAAAAAGAAGAAGCAGCTTCTTAAGCCCTTTAAGGAAAACCTATGTATAACAAAGTCATTTTGGTTGGAAATCTTACTCGTGACATCGAACTTCGATATTCACAAAACGGTTCAGCAATCGCGAAAACCGCTATTGCTACCAGTCGTAGATTTACGCTAAACGGTGAAAAAAAAGAGGAGACATGTTTTGTCGACATCACTTTTTTCGGCCGATCCGGCGAAGTAGCCAACCAATACCTGCGCAAGGGTTCTAAAATCCTTGTAGAAGGACGACTTAGTTTTGAGCAATGGGTTGACCAAACAAATGGCCAAAAGCGCTCCAAGCACTCCGTTATCGTCGAAACGATGCAAATGCTCGATTCACGCGGCGAGGGTGGTGCTCAGGGTGGTTATAATGAATACAGCGAGGGTGGAAACAGTTACGGCGGGGGATATGATGCTCCTGCTCCTAAACCGTCTTACAACCAAGCACCGTCGTATTCTAAACCTGCTCCGGTAAGAATGCCGGAAAACAATCTCCCAGAGATTGATATTAACGAAGACGAAATTCCGTTTTAGAATAAGCACAAGGATAGAACCATGTCAGAAAAAAGAAAATACAAAAAACGTTATTGCAAATACTGCGAGCAAAAAGTTGATTTCATTGACTACAAAGATGTAGCTTCTTTGAAATATTCACTCTCTGAGCGTTTCAAAATCATGCCACGCCGTCTTACAGGTAACTGTAAACGTCACCAAGACATGGTTACAGTCGCGATCAAACAATCACGCGCAGCTGCGTTGATTCCATACACTGTATCACGCAAAGTGATCGCCGGCGCTTCTTTCGAAGGTTGAGCCGAACCCGTATCGGCTTAGCCGATACACCCTCTTCTTCTAAACAATCCAACTCTCTTGATTAATCCATCCAACGTCTCGGATCGTATCGGTTACTAGGTCGTACAACTGTCGCTTTTTCCAATCTTTTAACCATAGTAACGACATCGCTTCCGTCAACGAAACTTTGCTCTACAGAGCCGTTATCATGGCGTATAAACCCATGTCGCCCATAAAAAGATATAGCAGGTGAATTATGTACGATACTGACACTGATAGTATCATAGAGTGCCCCCGCTTCGATAAACAACTGTTCGATCATCCGAGAGCCAATCCCCTGCCCTCGAAAGTCAGGAAGTATCGCAATATTCAAAATAGGGGTATTATCATCGATATATCCGTTAGAGCCGTGATCAGCGTTTAAACGGCGTATCCAGACGGCTCCAGCGAGTTTATTATCAACAAGGGAATAAAGACCCAAATCTTTGCTCGTAAAGCCGTAGAACTCTTCATAGATTCTAAGTTTTGGTAAATCAGAGAGGGTTTTATTAACCTGATCCAAGCGAAGTGCATAATGGAGCATATCGGTAACAATTTTTTGTTCGGAAGATCGTAAGAAATAAAGTGTCGGTTTCATGGATGAAAGTATACAGCAACGATGCTAATAGGATAATTTAGCTTGCTAAAA
>NZ_JAEMQA010000023.1 GCF_022759005.1 Sulfuricurvum sp.
GAGCACACCGCCATACCGTCTGAACTGATTACTTTTTCTTTTTTTCCGCTAAAGAGGTTCATCTTATAAATTGTCGGTTTAAAATCGGTAAGCGACGTATAATAGAAATCGCTTTGATCACGATTTGCCCATTTCGCAAATACGTACATCCCCCCTGTGACAATCACTTTTTGATACGAGAGGGTATAGTCTGCGGCAACAATTTCCGAGTGTTTCGGATTTGTCAACCGGACCAATAAGACTTTGCGCTTAATCCACTCGATCGGTGCACCTCCGAGCTTATTGTTAATATCATACGCAATAGTGTGGGAGAGAAATACCGCCATGTCGCTTTGTTTTAAAATATAATTTTTAAAAAAAATCTCTTTTCCGTTCAAAAGAAGCTTGATATCGGCTTTAATCCCTCCAGCTCCGTCATTGGCTAATCGGTATCGAAGAAGATACTGCGCGTCTTTATGGATCTCACTTGGGAGATTCGAATCAAACGATACGGCTGCATACGAATCATTCACATTAAAAAGGGAAACAACATTCATATCCGCTGAGAGCATCTGCATAAATTTGTGAGACATATCGTTTGGCTGATAGGACCCGTCTTCAATCGCCAATGAAGACAGCCCTTCGACCCCTTTGACAACTTCCAAAGTAGCATCCGCTCCCCATGAAAATTGTACAAGCATCACAAGACAAAGAAAAAATTTCAAACTCTTACTCCTTAGCTGTTAATATAAAATCCAACACGGCCTCTTTACCGTCTGGATGTTCAGGAAAACAGACAGAATTCAATCGGTCTTTTAACCAATCGACTTCATTGTTAAACGTGCCGCTTCCCGAATAACTGATGACACGATACGAAACCAGTTTTCCGGATGCATTAAAATTCATCCGAACTTTAGCTACCTCTCCGGCTGTTCCGGCGGGCGGATGAAAATACGACCGAACCATCGCTTGAATCGTAGCATAATATTTGTCAACAAGCGGTCCCGTTGAGCCACCTTGAGCAACAACTTTTACCGAAGGTTTTGCCAACTCAAGTTTATTGACTTTGTCTGAGATTCGTGCATTCTCTTTTCGATTAATAACCTCTTTCTCCAAGGCATTCAATTGTTCGAGCCGTTTTGGATCATCTCGCTCTTTTTTAGGAGTTTTGTCTGGCTTAATCTGAGCAAATAGATCGGATATTTGTGCTACCGGTTCTACAGCGGGCTTAGGCACTTTAGCTTGTTCATGGGAGAGCTGCGACGGTTGCATTTCAGAGTGAGGCTGAGATTCAGGCTCTGAGGTTACCACTTCGGGAGCTTTAATTTCAGAAAGAGCAATCGATACATTGATGACATCACTTTGAATCATGGCAAATTGCTGGGTTTTCGGTGCGAGAATAGCGCTATAGGTAATCAAAAAGAGGATACCGACGAAAAAAGAGAGCGATATGAGCCCGCTAAGGAAAAAATTCCGTTCCTGATTAAAATTCATCTGCAAAGTCCTCGGATAAAAACTTTAAAGATCAATCTACTATTGTGCGGTAACAAGAGAGACATTTTGAAATCCGGCTTTTTTAACAACGGCCAGAACATACATAACGTCACTGTAATTCAATCGACCGTCTGCACTGATTTGAACGGTAGAATCTGCAGGATAGGATGATGCCGTTTGAATAAAATTATCGGCAAAAGACTCATATGCCAATACGGTCGTTCCCACTTTCACTTTTTTGTCGCTGGAGATGGTAATTTGAACCTGCTCTTTTTTAGTCATCTCTTTTTGAGCTGAGCCTTGGGGGAGACGGATCAACTCTTCGTAAACGATATTCGGTGATATCACCATCAAAATAGCCAATAAAACAAGCATCACATCCACAAGGGGGGTGATGTTCAATTCCGGCTTTTCATCCCAATCAAACATTGTCTTAGAGATCTTTTGACAACAAAGCATCGCCTTGCATACGGATAAGACCCGTTAGTTCAAATGCTTTACGTTTTAAAATTTGATGGTAGGTATACGCAAAAATCGCCACAAAAATCCCTGACGCAGTTGCGACAAGTGCATCGGACACCCCTGATGCAATTATATTCATCGTCCCGCTGGCTTGTCCAATATGTTCAAATGTTCCCAATATAGAGACAACGGTACCGAAAAGACCGATAAACGGTGTGGTAGAAGCTATAATCGACAAAAGAACTAACCCTTTTGTTGCTTCTTTCGTCGCTGAGTAAGTGGCCATATCAAAAAGAGACGGTGAAAGTTTCGACGAAGATTTTATGAAATAACTCAAATAGGCAAAATCAGGGATTTTATACGCACCGAGCAATACAGACTCCAATGATTGATTCTCAGCTGCAATCCATTGATTCAGAGAAAATAAACGGTAGAAAAAAATCCAATTAACGGCGATGAAATAAAAAGAGAGGATCAGTAACACAAGAAGTGTTACCGGATGGCTTTTATCATAATATTCGGCAAATGTATGAAACATCGGCATTCAATTAGTGATGTGTAATATTATCGATACGCGCTGAAACGGAAGCGATCATAGCGTTAGAATCGCCTACGCTGCTGATGAGAGCTTTCGCTTCATCAAGAGCTTTAGCAATATCGCCTTCACTCGCACCGTGAATAGCTACCGCTCCATCGACCAAAACAACAACTTTGTTGTTTGTGATTTGGACAACGCCCCAATTCACAACGATAGATTCAGTTTTACCGTCTTCTTTATGAATATCAACGACTCCGGCTTGGAGAAGTGTAGTTAAAGCGACGTGTTGCGGGAGGACACCGAACTCTCCCTCTTCACCCGGAAGGGTGACACTTTTTGCAGGACCGTTATAGATCGGACCGCTTGGTGTAAGCACTTCTAATTGGAGTGTTTCCATAGTGTTTCCTTTAAGGCGAGAAGCAATTATTTGCTTTTCATTTTTTCAGCTTTCTCGATCGCCTCATTCATATTACCGACCATATAGAAGGCACCTTCTGGTAAATGGTCGAATTCACCTTCAAGAATACCCTTAAACCCTTTGATAGTGTCTTCAAGTTTAACGTATTTACCAGGAGCACCGGTGAATACTTCCGCAACGTGGAACGGTTGAGAAAGGAATTTCTCGATTTTACGTGCACGTTCAACCGTTGCTTTATCATCTTCAGACAATTCATCCATACCGAGAATCGCAATGATATCTTGCAAATCTTTGTATTTTTGAAGTGTTTTTTGAACACCGCGAGCAACGTTATAGTGCTCTTCACCGATAATTTGCGGATCAAGCAAGCGTGATGTTGAATCCAATGGATCAACCGCGGGATAGATCCCTTTTTCAGCGATTTTACGGTTAAGAACCGTTGTCGCATCAAGGTGAGCAAATACTGAAGCCGGAGCTGGGTCAGTCAAGTCATCCGCAGGCACATATACCGCTTGAACCGAAGTGATTGAACCTTTTTTGGTTGATGTAATACGGTCTTGGAGAGCACCCATCTCACGAGCCAATGTCGGTTGGTAACCAACGGCTGAAGGGATACGTCCAAGAAGAGCTGACATCTCTGAACCTGATTGCGCAAAACGGAAGATGTTGTCGATAAACATCAATACATCAAGCCCTTTTTCATCACGGAAATATTCCGCCATGGTAAGACCGGTAAGAGCGATACGGTTACGTGCTCCTGGTGGTTCTGACATTTGTCCGTAGCACAGTGCAACTTTGTCCAAAACGCTTGATTCTTTCATCTCGTGGTAAAGGTCATTCCCTTCACGTGTACGTTCACCGACACCCGCGAAAACAGAAAGACCGCTATGTCCTTGAGCAACGTTGTTGATCAATTCCATGATGATAACGGTTTTACCAACACCGGCACCACCGAAGAGACCGACCTTACCACCTTTTCCGTATGGTGCGAGAAGGTCAACAACTTTGATACCTGTTTCGAACATTTCCGTTTTGGTGCTTTGATCAACCAATGGTGGAGGATCACGGTGGATAGACCATGTATCACAATCGGTAACTTGATCTCCGCCGTCAATCGTTTCACCGATAACATTGAAAATACGTCCAAGAACTTTTTCACCAACCG
>NZ_JAEMQA010000083.1 GCF_022759005.1 Sulfuricurvum sp.
ATGCAAGAAGAGATAGCCAATATTATTGCATGGGTTTGAAGTGGAAAAGAAATGCATCATCCTAAGCTCAGACGTTTCACCACACCATTTAAAAGGATTTGGTGAGACGCTTCTCAATCAACTTGATAAAAGCATCATGATCAGTTTAGACACTCCATCTAATGAGCTTAAGAAAAAAATTGTAGAGCAAAAACTGCAAGAAAATAATGTGGTCATCGATCAAAAACAAATTCAAGCATTAGTAGAAGATAGTCGCAATCTTTGCCAACTGCAAGCTGAAATTTCCTTATTGGGATTCAAGAAAAAGTTTATGATGTAAGATGAAACATATAGACATATTTTGTCCAACTATTCTTTTATACTCCTAGTATTCAAACACAGGAGATAAATCATGGCTACCCATTCCGCCTTTAATGGTGACGATTACACCCTCCAGGAGATTGCTAATAAACTCGGTGTGACCCGTGAAAGGGCACGTCAGATCGAGATGAGTGCTCTGAAAAAACTTAAACATCCCAAACATCGAAAGCAGTTCAGCGAGATATTTGAAACGCTCGGAGCAATGAACAACCCAAAAGACAAAGGATTATCATGAACACCATCATCCATAAAGGCTCCAAGCTCAAAATCCAAAAAAACACTTTTTTGGTCTATTGTTCAGAAAATCAGACAAAACTTTCTCAAGCCATCTATGCCAAAGCAGCTTCATTGCTCGATACCGATAAAGGATTTTTTATCTCATCCCATCGATCGCAGGGTGAACAGCTATCACTGGTCTGTGCAGCGCATGAAGGGACCGATAGTGATAAATATCTCCACAACAAGCTCCTCAAAAGCGATTTGGAACGACTCAATCAGGCGATGATTCATTATTTTGGTGCAATTGAGCCGGCAATTCCGCCACAAATAAGACGAGAATGCGCATATGAAGATATTTCAGTTTATGCCCCGTATATCGATTATGCATTCATAGAATTCATAGACGTGAATACTGAAGAGGATATCGCATTTTTAGAAGAGCTTCAGCGACTCTCAAAAGAGCTCTCCATCCGTATTGAAGTGGGTGTCAGATGTATAGAAACATGGCGAGAGAAGATTAGCAATTTCGCAATCCTATCAGGTGTTTAAATGTGTACACAAGCCAAAGATACCATCCGCTATAACAACCAGGATATGACCATATGTGCTGCAAAGGAGGAAGGGCAAGAGAGCAGCACACTGTCGCCATTGTATGTTCTCAAAGAAAAAAGAGGCATTACGCTCAATCCTATTCAAGCCAATACAGGAAATTACCGGGGATATACTTGCCGATGGGAAGTGATTGGCGATACCCTCTATTTAACTCGGTTTAACAGCAAGTCATTTCGCATTTATACCTTTGATCAGTTTATGGGGATTACACCATCTGATGAAGCGAACGCAATCAGTGGTGAAAAGCACTATCCTCCCGATGAAGTGCATGTCAAGGCGGAATGGTTCAGCGGAGTCATCGTCGCACGCGCGTATCGAACCCAAAACACCGAGGAAAAAAACGGTTGGGAACTGCGATTCGATCACGGGCGATTGCTCGGTGCGGTTAAGTGACATGTATGGTCTCCGAAGCGGTTAAAAGATTATATTGAAGAGGAATAAAATGAATACACAAATCTATGACACCATGATTGATAGCGATAGATCGTTAACATTGGCACGAATTAGACGTGATGAGATAACAGATTTGTCGCCACTGCACGTATATTTAGACCGCCACGGTCTATGGCAACATTTTTCAGCACAATCGACGAATTTCAAAGGGTATGTGTGCAAATGGGAAATAATGGAGGGCAAGCTTTACCTTGCATCATTTAAAAGCTTTTCTCCACGGCTAAACAAAACGGCACAGATCTTCGGTGATATGCCTATTGTCTCTGACGGAACCAAAAATGAAAAAGGTCATGATCTCTTGATGGCTATCAAGCAAGTAGAATCGGGAATATGTCAAAAAATTGGTTTGGATCACAGTAAATACAAAGAAGTGCGTGAACTGATCGATGAACTATATGATATTTCGATGCAACTGACTCCCTTGAAACACAATGATGAAATAGATTATGATGCTTCAGAGGATACAACCAAAGTATTTGTCGCATGGTTTACGGGTGACGTATTTGCCTATCATAGTGAACAAGATCAAGACGAGGGTTATGGTTATCGATTTGAAGATGGGGTGTTGATGGAGAAAATCCCTCAGTACATTAAGAGATATAATACAATTGGCTGAATTTAGGAGGTACATCTTATGACCATGCAAATGAAAGACAGATTAATCCATAAAGAAGCGAATCAAGCAATCGTGAGTGGTTCTCCTCTGTTTGATTTACTGAAAGATCGCGAACTATTGGAAGCTCTTGGAAATGGATTAGTGGTTTTTGATTCTAGCAATAGGCGAGGTTTTACGTGTGAATGGACAATTATTGATGGTGAACTCTATTTGACAAAATTTCGTAGCCGATCGATGAGGCTGTATAAGACTGCGCAGATATTTGGAACAGAACCGATTTATGATTTAGACAAAGAGGGTAAAAATATTCATTCTTTTTACCCTGATGATACGACACAGGTAAAAGCCGACTGGTTTAGCGGGATAATTGTTGCCTATGATCAGCAAGCGCAAAATAAAAAAGACCTCAATGGATGGGAATATACTTTTCAAGAGGGGAAGTTGATCGATGAGAAGAGAAAATACGTTTTGATACCTGGATATAAATTGGCAATGAAGTTGAAGAAATATATGGATGATTGAGAAAAAGTTATAATGCTTTTAATTGAATAGCATGATCGGGATAAGTTTATGGAAAATATTGAAGATAATTTATTTGAAGAAGAAAATAAACTTTTTGAAGAATGGGAAAAGAAAAGACCTAATAATTTTGCTAAAGATGGTGCAGCCAAATTATACCTTCAAAGTGAACTAAAAATTTTATTCGTTTTAAAAGAAACAAATAAGACTGACGAAACATGGGATAGCAGAGAACGGTTAAATGAAGGGATGATGTATAGTTCGGGTAAGCCTATCACTTCTACATGGGATAATATTTATTGTTGGTCTAAAATTCTTTTGTCAAAAATTGTAAATAATTTTTGCCAAGCACCCAAAGATGCTGATGAAAGAAAAAAAATATTTCAAAAAATTGCAACAATGAATCTTAAAAAAGAACCTGGTGGGACTAGATCAAATTATGATGAGATCAGAAATACTGCTATTGAAGATAGTGATTTCATAAAAAAGCAGATTGAATTGTATACTCCCCATATTATCATTTGTTGCGGAAAAAATCTTATTTATAATCGAATAAATGCTCTTTTCCAAGGGGATAAGTTAAATTACGAAAATCAAAATTTGAGAATGAAACATATAAATATTTCTGCGGCATATCAAACATTACTTATAGATTATTATCATCCAGCTTCATCTAAAAAAAATGATTTCCATCATCAATCAATGCTTTCAATTAAAGAATTATTAACGAAAAATCGAGAACTTTTTTAGATTTATGTTTTAGAAAAATTAGTTGTCATGCTCGTAATACAGACACAATCTGTCCTCTTTATTGCTATAATTAACCCAATTTGTTTAAAAGAGACACAATGGCAATCTTAGCCGATCACGGATCACGCGGCAATCCCCTCCAGCACAAACGTCACGCCGATATACTGGAGCGTCTTGATAACGGTGAAGAACTCTCCATCGGTGAACTAGCACGAGAATGGAACGTTGATCCTAAAACCATCCAGCGTGATTTTGATAAACTCAAACAGATATACCCTGGACGAGTAGAGCGGGGTGAGGATAAGAAACGTTACCGCAAACCTCTTTCTCGCCGTGCCCAAAACGATGGTGATATGGTTCTGGAAATGCTGGAGAGCATGGTCAAAGATATTGGGGTGGATTTTTACAAAAAAGCCCATCCGTTGTTGGAACGACTACAGCGACAAATCAAATCACCGTTTTATACCCGTCTCGATGTCGAAGATATCGGGAGTAAATTAGAAATCGTCATGCAT
>NZ_JAEMQA010000093.1 GCF_022759005.1 Sulfuricurvum sp.
GCACGCCGCCAGCGTTCACTCTGAGCCAGGATCAAACTCTCCATAATTGGTTTGTTTAATCATGTGACCCAAGATATAAAATCATTGGCTTCATAAATTGTTATCTATTTGCTTTTTGGTGATTGTTCTAAAAACAATCAAAGTAAATAGACGGTTGTTGTATTGTGTTGACATATAAGGTCAACGTCTCGAAACATCGCTCGAACCGCTAACCCTGCTTAGTTTTCAATGATCTCAAACTCAAACTCTAAGCCTTAACTCAAGGCCTATCAGCGTTTGTGGACGGGAATTATAGGGGAAAAATGAAACAATGTCAAGAGGCTTTTCAAAGAATTTCAAAAATATTGCGAAAAATATTTCATTGTGTAGCAGTGCTTTCATTAATATATAGAATTGGAGAATATTTTTAGCGCTTTTCTGTACTCTTTTCTCCTTATCCGTAAATCCATGTCTATTTTCAAAAGGGATGGATATGCTTCTATGTGTTCGATATGCTATAATTGCGTTTTTACAATAAAGGCCAATCAATGAGTATCGAACAAACATTACAAGAACGAAGCGGAAATATCTGCGAATTGTGCGGAGCATCTGAAGGGCTGTCAGTGTTTGATGTGGCACCGAGCGAAGGCTCAGCAGATCAATCTATCTACATTTGTGAAACCTGCAAAAGCCAAATCGAAAATCCGCAAGCTCTTGATACGGATCACTGGCGCTGTCTTGGTGATAGTATGTGGAGTCAGGTTCCAGCCGTACAAGTGATGGCATACCGTCTTCTAAGCGCATTAGGAGATCAAGATCAACTTGATATGCTGTATCTTGAAGATGATGTTAAAGCATGGGCCGAAGCCGGTATGCTCAATGCATCCAGCAACGAAGAAGGCGGAGCTGTCGTCCAACGCGATAGCAACGGAACTATCCTCGCAGAAGGTGATACAGTAACACTGATCAAAGATTTGGAAGTAAAAGGGGCCGGATTTACGGCTAAACGCGGAACTATCGTTAAAAATATCCGCCTGACCGACGATCCGCGCTACATCGAGGGAAAAATCAACGGCTCAACGATTGTCCTTGTCGCTGCATTTATGAAAAAGGCATAAGCCTTTTTCTTCCACCTCTTCAAAATGCGTCCTTAGCTCAGCTGGATAGAGCATTGGTTTCCGGTACCAAGGGTCAGGGGTTCGAATCCCTTAGGGCGTACCATCTACAATTATTTTTCTAACTGTACCGCTAACTCTGAATAAATTCTCGCTTTTGCAATATTTAACCGCTGTGTTTCACCGCTTTTTTCCAAAGAGACAATTTTTTGGTTGAGCTGAACCATACGACTATTGATTGAGTTGCGATTTTGTACTACTTTGGATTTGTCATCATTGGCAGGTTGTGACAATCCAATAAATGTCTTAGCCTGATTGACATAGTTTCCGGTGCTGTCCAGCGCATCTGAGATCCCTTGCGTTATTGCAGCCATCGCTGCGGTTGATTCAGAAATATCTTTCAACGAGTTTTCAAGCTCTTTCGCATCGCCCAACAATTTCGTATCGGCGAATACGGCCAATTTAGAAATCTCAGCACCGCTCACCGTAGACCGATTCATTTTGTCAAAAGTTGCTAAAAAGGTATCGGAACTGTTCTTATACCGATTGAGAGCACTGGCCGCACCACCGAGATTCAGTACGGTTTTTGAAACCAGTTTTGTGGTATTAGACACTTCGCCGGCATACGGAATAGGCAAGAACCGAACAACATTGCTGATATAGACGCTCGATTTGATCATGTCCGCATAATTGTCAACAGTTCCTTTCATTGCGTTGATAAATACTTCAAAAGACTCAATATTCTTTTTGTCTTCACGCAAAAGTTTTGCTACTTTTTCAAGATGGTCATATCCATATGAATTGAGCTGAGAAGCATTCATACACGCTTTTTGCGGTATTGCGGCAGTAGGTTGTTGTTGAGCGCACCCTCCGAACATCGCTATGGCAACCGCTAAAATGAGTGATCGTTTCATGGAATTCCTTTTTATATGATATTCATCTCTTTAAGTGCACGACGAATCGCACCCGCAATGGACTCTCCCGTACGCGCGGTATAATCATCGATTTTCGCTTTTTCGGTTTTCGTCAGCGTCAAAAAAACTTTTTCGCTTTGCTTGACTGCTTCCGTTTTCTTGGGGCGTCCGCCCGGATGCTTAGCCGTCTGAATCTCTTTATGTGTTGAGAGTTCCCGTTGTGTCACCCGTGAAGCAAACTTATTTCCTTTGACCTCTTCCATATTCCCCCCTATTTTAGATTATGCGATAGAATCAACAATTTTCATATTCTCGTATTTTGTTGTGCAAATCATCGATAATCTTCGAGCTTTTCTTATACGCATAGGCTTTTATCCCCCCTTGTTTGGAAAGCTCTCCCACCGCGCAATTTTCGTTGATCGCCGTTTGCAACGCGACACTCATCGGGATCGGAAACATTTCAATCTCAAATCCAAGGGTCTCTTCAAAAACAAATTTTGCATCGTTGATATCATTTTCTTTTTGGCTCATGTTCGGCACCATGAGGATCGGCTTGTTTGCTGATGCGACCCTCACCAGAGTATCTACCGTTCCTTGAATGGTTTCCAATGTCGGAATAAAAGGGATAACAATTAGATCCGAGTAAGTGATGGCCTGATCGAGTTTAATATCATCAAAACCGCCAAAGTCAAAAATAGTCTCTTGTTGCGGCTCTTCTATTGATTTTTGATGAATGTCAACACGGATTACACGTTCGGGCAATCTATCAGACAATGACCCATAAGGATCAATCTCATAGCCGTTAAATCCAAATCCCGAAATGAGTTGATGGGCGATCATCGATTTACCGACTCCGCCTTTGAAATTGACAATCGTAATATTCATCTATTTCCTTATGTAAAAACTATTAATTACAGTATTTTACATGTAATAAATAGGTAATGTCAAGTTTTTTACTGTAAAAAACCTTTTGTTATTTCATTCGTTACATGGTTGCTCATGTGTGCACGATAGGCCACTTTCATATGAGTTGGAGAAATTTCTTTGAGCCGTTTCTCCATATCTCGGTGCGCTGTTACATCATGATTATTGCTCAACATAATACAACGTTTTAATGATTCAACGATTGTATCATCAAAAAGTTACCGTGCCAATACATTTGTCAAAATTATTTTTTGTAATACCAATTACATATATGAAGGTGCAGCATAAAGGAGTATTTACATGAGCGAGGAGAAAACACCCGAAGAAGATATTTTCTCAAATTTTTCCTAAATATTAGGTTTTTATTCAGCTAATTTAGCTTCGATTGAATTAACGCTGTCAGTAAAGAGTGAGTCGAGCAAAGGCTCAATGTCTTTTGAGGTATAGGAAGGTTTTATCCATTTTCCTTCTTGCTGAGTAATCGTTTGGACTAGAGTTTTATCCCCTTTTGTACGTGTTACTTCAACAACGATTTTACCACGTAGGTTTTCATCAAATTTATTCGTGTCATTGTATACAATCTGGATCGTTTTGATTTTGACACCGATGGTGACGTTTGCTTCCGCAGCACTTTTCGCTAAATTAAATTTCGCGGATTGCAATGCGGTAGTAAGCGCCTCTTTGTATCTGCTTGCGAAATCGACGTAGCTGTAAAACTTTGAAGTTTCTACTCCATTGGCTTCGACATAACCAATCGACGTTTTATCGTCTCGTGCATCCGTGACAGACACAAACAAAACACTGTTTTGATCTTGTGCCGTTTTTCCTAAATACTGCGGTTTATAGGCGGAAAGCTCTATCGCTTCATTTTTATACGAACATCCGCTCATCACGATAATCGCGGCCACCAAACTATAAAGCTTTTTCATATTGACTCCTCTTAAAAATTCGAGATTATACAAAACATTTCACAACACGCGTAAAATACAGAGATTTATTTAATGAAAAAACATGCTGATGAAAGAGGGAGTATTAAGTTGGTGGAGGCGTCCGGGATTGAACCGGAGTCCTAAACCAAGTGAGTAAAGGCGTC
>NZ_JAEMQA010000016.1 GCF_022759005.1 Sulfuricurvum sp.
GATGATTTTTGGGAGCTACCCTTCACTGGATGAAATCATCACGATCTTACAATCTTTAGAAGCTAAAATAAACCAGTGATCATTACTTGTTTACAGCCAAAAACAACACCAAACCATGTACATATGATTGAACTGTAGTATCAGGTGTTCGGTGCCCTATCTTATCAGAGAGTTCTAAAAGTTCATACGGATAAGAACTTCCTTTTGGGAAAAAACGTTGACATTGGTATGTCGCAAATGAGTGGCGCAGAGAATGATACGTACAATAGCGTTTTGTTACAGATTGGATTATCTCATTAATATACTCAAAACTGCTTGCATTGATCGATTTGTTCAAAAAACCGTTATACTCGGAAAGTTCAAGAAAAAGAAAATTCGATTTTTTATCCAGCTTTGATCTCATCTCTAAAAATTCAGTAATAATCTTTAAATGCTGTGGATTTTCAATAGTAACATCAATCCTTCTTTTTGTACTGATTGTTTTCAATTTAAATCCTGTCTTTTTGATTCCTTTGCTGTTGATATCCAAATGCAGACTGTTTCCGTAAAGATAAATGTCTTTTAATAGCAATGTTGATACTTCCTTCAAACGGACTCCACAATAAAATCCAAGCAACGCTATTACCTTCAATTGGCTCAGATACAGTTTGTGTTGCTTCCCAATTTTTTGAATGTTTTTCCAGGGTTTGTACTTTTCCTCAATCTCGTCAATGATGCCATCAATTTCATTTTTAAATACCATTGATTTTGGATAAAAAGAACCAGCTACATCAATCGTGATGCCCTTTTTAGAATAATATTTGAAAAAACGGTTGATCTGTGCCTTTATCCTCTTTACTGATGTACTTTTGTATTCTTGCTTATCAAGCCGATTGCTAATTCTAAAAACTTCATGTTCTTTTATCGCATAAAAATCTTCAATCATTCCAAATAAATGTTTATTCAACAACCAAATATAATTCTTGGCCGTAGAAAAGCGTATGCGTCTTTTCTGTGTCAAATCGATTATATAAATCAAATATTCATAAATCATTTCCAAATGCGGTGAAGTGCTAAATTTTAATGCTTTACGCAGTTCAAACAAAGCATTTTCGATAAGCTCTCTTGGAGGCATATTGTCTTTATGTCTTAATAGCGCAATGAGATCATCCAGCTCGTAAATATCAAACGTAATGACTTGCCAATCCATTTCATCGTCTGGGTCAAGTGGAGTCGGTTTTGCTAAGGCAAGCTGGATTCGCTTGACTTCATCTGTCATCAGTTCATGAGACACCGTTCCAGGAAACATCGCTTGGATGTCTGCTAACGACAACTGCACAGATGTTACCGTTCCTGTACGAAGAGTTAAAGCAAGCGGTGAATTTAAATACATATAGCGGATTTTGGTAAGCTGTCGAAGTTCACCGATGCTAATATCCTGAATAGAAGATTTAGACCTGTTTGCATTCATATTTTTTTCATAGTTATCAATATTTTGGAAAACCGCTTCGTCAGCATTGCTAATACTAAAGCGCACCTTTTCAAAAAGCCCTGATACAAATTCATCCATCAAAATGGTTTTATAGGGCTTAGGGCCTTTTGTTCCAACTCCAGAAGCTAAAAAACTCTCTTCATATATCACTAAAACTACCATTCCGACTGGAGTGAAAATAAGATCTTTCCAACATATTTTTTCTAAGACCGATGATGTGAAGGGTATGATGTGAAACAGCCGCAAATAACCATATATCTGCTGTAAAATATTCGAATCTTCACGTTTAATTTTGCAATGAGTTTCATAAGCTGTAATAGCCTTATCAATCTTGTCCAATTTTGAATAGGATTTGGAGAGAAGTGCATTATGATCTTGATTGATTGATACCAATACAAGATTTCTGGGCAAAAAAGATACCGATAATTTATGGATCAATTCAAACTTCTTAAGACGCTTGAATTCACGGTAAAGCATTTTGTCATATTTGGTATGTTCCGCATCTGACTTTGGTTTCAATTGCTGATTGGCGAGATCTATGAACACTTTTAAAAAATGGATATCAAGTTTGAATTGGCCAGAAACTATTTTGACGGTTTCCTGCTCACTCTTCAATGCCATAAGCAACAAGTTTTTAAATTGCCCACTAATGGAAGCGTGTTTCGCTATTTTGGATCTTAGAGAATCATATGCTTTTGAAAAACTATTAGATGTATTCATAATTTAACTACTCCATAGATATGGGCGATATGTTGCAGCATTTCCCTAGTTGAACTGATATATTCACGAAGGTTCATGGTTGAAAATATCCCTTCTTGTTCTCCACCGCTTATGTAGTGTCCAAGAAGAGCTTCTAGATAGAAACTATTGAAATTATGCTCGATAGCATACTTGGTGATTATGTGTCTGCCGGTATTTAAAGGTACTTGAGTTACAAACTGCTGAAGATATTCAGAAGCTCCATAACTGTTCAAAAAATAAAGAGCTTTTTTATTGCTGTATGGTTCAAGTTTCCCATCAACGTTCAGCATCACCTGTGTCACTTCAAATCCGAGATCGCATGCCATTTTGCGATAACGCTCGATCAAGTTTTCAGTACTATCACATACGGGAATAATTCGTGTGCCTGTAGAAATGGTTTCAGCTTTTTCGCTGATTCTGATAGTGTGCATTGACATATATTCAAATGAATCAGATTTGGAAAACGTTCTCGTTCCCAAAGTGATAGATAGCGCAAAACGTAATGCAATCGAAAATATATTAAATTCGGCTACAGGGCTATTTTGTAATCTTACAAGCCTATTCATCTCGCCAAAGAACCGATTCGATTCTTTAATATCAAGAACCCTGCTGCTACCCGAATATTCAGGTTTTACTGTAATTGAGAGCGCTGGTCTGAACAATTCCGGTGATATCCCCATTAACTTGCAGACACTTTCATGTAGGTCCAAATCAATATACATTTTTTCCATCATCTCTGAAAATGTTTCTGATTTTTTAAGCGTGGATGCATAGGCAAGTCTTGATTCATCGCAGCTTTGGTATTTTCCTACGCAAAACAATACACTCATATCTTCAATGGATTGTTCACGTCTGTATGTCGCAATGACTCTCCAAATATGCTTGAAATTGATTTTTATTTTTTTAGGGAATGTCTTTTGAAGCGATACCATAAAACCGATATATTCATTTGCCCATTTCTGGCTTGTCAGTTGTGTTATTTCTTCTTCATCCAAAGCAAGTATCTGGCTTTTTTGTTTTGACCACAACATACCATACAAATATGGAAGTCTGTAGAAAATTTGCTTTTTTCCATTAACTAATAATTTTGATTCTGTTTCTTTCGAAAAGAGCTTAGGATCGATCATTATTTCGATTTCGTTCGTTTTATCCTTATATTCAGCGATATTGTTGTTTTGTAAAAAAATACCCGTAACGATTCTATGGTAATCATAACCAGTAATGAGTGAAGTTAAAAATACGGATCTGAAAAAATCTTCCTTGTTAAATACGTCATTCATTTTTTTGCTAAATACATATTTGATGAACTCTTTTAAATGCTCTTTTGGAGGTACTTCGTAGTCACTCTTTAGCAATAGTGACCGTTTAGTAATCTTTGCTGAAAATGCTTTGTTTCTGTTGCGCTGCTGTGCAGCGTTTGGGATCGTATCCCGCTCTCCCAACGCAGGATCAGGGTAAGCCCTTGTTCGTTTTGTTTCAAAGTTTTTTTGTTCTACTGCTTCTTCACGCATAGAAGGTTCAACCAGAATATCTAGATTAATCGATAAAGATTTGTTAAATGGTTCTACAACGGTATATTGTGATATTTGTTTGGATCTCTTTCCGCCAGATCCATGAGAAGGTTTGTCTTTGTAGACCAATCCACGCATTTTTTCGTGATTATCACGGTAACTCAACATATAATAGCGAAGGTTATTATTAACCCCTTTCTGTCTCGTTTTTCCGGCTTGTGTTTTTCGGCTCGTTCTAAAGTGCCATTC
>NZ_JAEMQA010000012.1 GCF_022759005.1 Sulfuricurvum sp.
TTCCGTTGCTTGCGGGCGGTGGATTGTTCGAAACGGGTGCAGGCGGATCGGCTCCGAAACACGTAGAGCAATTCTTGAGCGAAGGGCACCTTCGCTGGGATTCACTCGGTGAGTTCTTGGCATTGGCGGAAGCATTGCGCCACATCAACAAAACAGCGCAAAGCTCTAAAGTAGCTGTTTTGACAGAAGCTTTGGATGAAGCGAATGCGGGATATTTGGATAACAACAAAGCTCCGGGACGTTCAGCGGGAGAGCCGGATAACAAAGCAAGCCATTTCTATGTTGCTCAATACTGGGCTAACGCTTTGGCTAAATCTTCTGATGCAGAATTGGCGGCAAAATTTGCTCCGATTGCAAAAGCTTTGGTAGAAAATGAGGCTAAAATTATGGAAGAACTTCTTGCTGTAGAAGGAAAACCTCAAGATATCGGTGGCTACTTCCACCCAGATTTCGCGAAAGCTGAAAAAGCAATGCGTCCAAGTGCAACATTGAACGCGATTATTGCAAGTATCTAAGTGCAAATGGTTGGGGGGTAACCCCCAATCGTTTTTACTTTGTAGAGTTGACTCAATAGAGTAAAGGCGATTGAAACGTCTTTTGTCTCTTTTTAAAAGGGATATAAATATGTCACAAGGAGTAGTTAAATGATAAGCGGAAAACGTGTCGGAATCGTAGGGGCAGGTAATGTTGGTTCAACAATCGCCTACTCGCTGGCAATGCTTGGATCGTGTCATGAAATCATTTTGCGTGACAATAAAATCGAGATTGCGAAGGGGAAAGCGCTTGATATGTCTCAAGCCGCTGCAGCCGTCCGAAGTCACTCAACCGTAAAAGTGGCCGAGACGATGGCCGATTTGACCGACTGTGATGTCGTCGTTATCACTGCAGGAAGTCCGCGCTTGCCGGGAATGAGCCGTGATGATTTGTTGATGATCAATGCGAAGGTAACCCGTGAAGTCATCGAAGGGGTTGCGAAATACTCACCGAATGCTATCGTTATCATGGTTTCCAATCCGCTCGATGCAATGACGTACGTCGCATTACGCGAAAGCGGCTTTAACCGCAATCGCGTCATCGGTATGGCAGGGGTCTTGGACAGTGCGCGTATGGCAGCATTTATCCAAGAGAAACTCGGATACGGCGGCGGGCAAATCCGTGCGTCGGTCATGGGGGGACATGGTGATGATATGGTTCCGCTTCCTCGTTATTCGACGGTTGCGGGGGTTCCGCTTTCGGATCTATTAACGCACCAAGAAATTGATGAAATCGTTCAACGCACTCGCAAAGGAGGCGCTGAAATCGTTGCATTGTTGCAAACGGGTTCAGCGTATTATGCTCCGGCAAAAGCGACGGCGATCATGGTAGAAGCGATTTTGAAAGATACTAAACAAATTCATCCGTGTGCCGTCTATCTCGATGGGGAATACGGCTTTAGTAATGTGGTAAGCGGAGTGCCGGTTATGTTGGGAGCCAACGGTGCGGAAAAAATCATCGAAGTGACCCTTGATGAGGCTGAAAAAGCGATGTTTGCTGCATCGTGTAAATCGGTTCAAGGGTTGATCGATACGTTAAATGCCAATAAATTTTTTGAAGGAGCTAAAGTATGAGTTTTCGCATCGAAAAAGATACGATGGGTGAAGTTCGTGTCCCGAATGACACCTACTGGGGGGCGCAAACACAGCGTTCATTAGAAAACTTCCAAATCGGTGAAGAGAAAATGCCTTATGAGATTACGAGAGCATTTTCATACCTAAAAAAAGCGGTTGCTTTGGTCAACTGCGATTTAGGGATGTTGAGCAAAGAGAAAGCCGATGCGATTGCTCAAGCGGCAGATGAAATGTTGGCCGGTAAACTTGATGCGCATTATCCCCTTGTTGTATGGCAAACGGGTTCAGGTACGCAATCGAACATGAACAACAATGAAGTTTTGGCGAGCCGTGCTACCGAAATTCTCGGTGGAGATTTCAGAACTCAAAAATTGGTTCATCCGAATGACGACGTCAACAAATCGCAAAGTTCAAACGATACGTATCCGACTGCACTGCATGTGGCGGCGGTTATTGCGGTAGAGACTCGTCTTCTTCCGGCGATTGATCGTCTTCGTAAAACGCTTATCGCCAAAAGCGAAGCGTTCAGTGACATCGTCAAAATTGGACGTACCCACCTCCAAGATGCAACTCCGTTGACACTCGGTCAAGAGATAAGCGGTTGGATTGAGATGCTCAACAAATGTGAAAAGATGGCCAAAGATTCTCTTGAATCAGTCCGTGAATTGGCTCTCGGTGGCACGGCGGTCGGAACGGGTCTTAATGCCCATCCTGAACTAGGAGAGCGTGTTGCGGCAAAATTGAGTGAGCTTACCGGACATCAGTTCGTAACGGCTCCGAACAAATTTCATGCGTTGACGTCTCATGATGCGCTTGTTTATGCTCACGGCGCGCTCAAAGCACTTGCAGCCGATATGATGAAAATCGCGAACGACGTCCGCTGGTTGGCTAGCGGTCCACGTTGCGGTATCGGTGAGATCACGATCCCCGAAAACGAACCGGGCTCATCGATTATGCCGGGTAAAGTGAATCCGACACAATCCGAAGCGGTCACCATGGTAGCGTGCCAAGTCATGGGTAATGACGCATGTATCGGTTTTGCAGCAAGCCAAGGTAACTTTGAGCTTAACGTATTTAAACCGGTTATCGCATACAACTTTTTGCAATCGGTCCGTTTACTTGCAGATTCGATCGTTTCGTTCAACGATAACTGTGCGGTAGGAATTGAACCGGTACGCGATCAAATCGATGCGTATTTAAATAACTCATTGATGCTTGTTACGGCTCTTAATCCGTACATCGGCTATGAGAACGCGGCGAAAATCGCTAAAACCGCACACAAAGAGAACTCAACACTGAAAGAGACTGCAATTAAACTCGGTCTACTAACAGCCGAAGAGTTCGATAAATACGTCATCCCTAGCGAGATGACAAGCCCAATCAAGTAAACTTAAACAGGAGGAATGGATGAATATTCACGAATATCAAGCAAAAGAATTATTCAAAAAATACAATGTACCGACACCGCGCGGACATATCGCTTTCACACCCGATGAAGCGGTAAAAGCGGCTCAAGAACTCGGCGGAAATATTTGGGTGGTCAAAGCTCAAATCCATGCCGGCGGACGCGGATTGGGCGGCGGGGTTAAACTTGCTCGCTCAACGTCAGAAGTACATGCGTTGGCAGCTGAAATTCTCGGTATGACCTTGGTGACGCATCAAACGGGACCTGAGGGGAAACTCGTTCAAAAAGTCTACATCGAAGAGGGTGCAGACATCAAAAAAGAGTACTATCTTGGTATGCTTCTTGACCGTGCGTCTGAGATGCCGATTATGATGGCATCGACTGAGGGTGGTATGGCGATTGAAGACGTTGCACACAACACGCCGGAAAAAATCATCAAAGTCGCTATCGATCCGTTAACCGGCTTCCAAAGCTTCCACGGTCGCAAATTGGCATTCGGTTTGGGTCTTCAGGTAGAGGAGATCAATACATTCATCAAATTCGCTTCTGCTTTGTATAAAGTATACATGGATCACGATGCGGAGATGATCGAAATCAATCCGTTGATCAAAACGGGTGACGGTAAATTTTTGGCACTCGATGCGAAAATGGGATTTGATAACAATGCTCTCTATCGTCAAAGTCAAGTCAATGAGATGCGCGATTTGAGCGAAGAAGAGCCGACAGAGATCGAAGCGGGCAAATACGGCCTTAGCTACATCAAACTTGACGGTGACGTAGGGTGTATGGTTAACGGTGCAGGGTTGGCGATGGGTACGATGGATACCATCAACTACGAAGGCGGAAAACCGGCTAACTTCCTCGACGTGGGCGGCGGAGCTAATGCGGAAACGGTGGCTAAAGGATTTGAAATCATTTTGAAAGATCCGAACGTCAAAGCAATTTTCGTCA
>NZ_JAEMQA010000085.1 GCF_022759005.1 Sulfuricurvum sp.
ATCAAAGTGCGGTTAATGCTCTTATGCCAATGAAACCGACAAGCATACAGAGAATTAATAATGAAGAAATTTGGAAATATGAAGGTAATGTTTATGATACTAAGACAAATACTAAAACCTACCATAATCTAATGATTAAGTTTATTGATGGAAAAGTAAAGCACATCGGAACATTCAGCTGTAATTTACCTGTTGTAGAAGAGAAATAATATGAAAAAAGTATTATTACTAACCTTTCTTTTTTTGGGTGTTGCTATGGCTGAGCCTCAGTCAAATGGTATTCATCAAGGCGAAGCTAATTACAAACAAAGAGATGTAATGTGTAACTTAGATGACCTTTTTGAAGGTCTCAAAAAAACACTTATGCAGTCGAATATGAATATTGTAACTGTGACAAAAGAAGATGGTGTATTAACTGCAAAAGGAGATCAATATAATGAAGAAACCGTTACCGAGATAACTGTTTCTCTCTCTTTTAAAGCAATTGATTCCAATATCTCAAATGTAGCTATGATCGCAAGCTACAATGTGATGGAAAAGAAATTGAATACTGGACAGATTGGTTTTGTAGGTGTAAGTCTACCAATACCCGTTCCTTTGACTGGTAAGTATGCAATGGTAGGTAGTGGGCATATTAATGACAGCTTATGGTATCAAGGTTTTTATGATAGCTTGGATAAAGTTTTATTTGAAGAAAAAATGAAAGCACTTAAATAATATACTATAAATCAGGAATTTTCTATAAGCGCTCTGTGTTTTGGAGCGCTTAATGTAAAGATATTGTAAAAATTATCAAATCTGCTAGTCAACTGTTATTAATGGATTTGCACTTTTGCTAAAATGATCAGCTCGTCCACTTCAACTGTGGTTCAACATGACGCAACGCACAATCGGTAAGATATGAATTAATGAGCATTTGATATGGTAATCCCATTTTTATCGCAAGCTCCTTAAAATACTCAACGGTTTCCACTTCGATATTGAGTGAAATTTGCTTTTTTGCTCTTTTAGCATACGGATTTTGAACAGATTGTGAAAAGTCGTATTCTTCTCTCATGGTAAAAACTCCTTATATTGGCGTTCCTCGTTTTTGGTCGATGCTCTGGCAGAAATAATCTGAATGACCCCACCTAATTTTTCTTAATCAATCCCCCATGCTTGAAAATACAAATCATACATCACTGGATGATTTTGATGAGCATATTTAACAAATTCATCTTTACTCATATTTTTGTATACTTGATATAATTTTTCAGCATTTGGATAAAAATTACCGAAATATTCTTGATACATATCGATAACGTCAAAATATTTCTGTAAATTCACTATCAGCCACCTCTTCGTGGATGATAACGTCCTCGTATTTTTCGAGTGCTTCTTCAAAATTACCGACCAAGCCGTTACGGAGTAAAAAGCTTACCATTTTTAATTCGTGGTCGTTCAGTCTATCAGCTTGTTCGGCGATTTCGTTGAGTTTGAATGGGTTATCAAATTCTCCGATTTCCAAGTATTCACATTCATAATCAGCGATAAAAATTTCTTCATGCTCATCGTCTTCACACGATTGTGCACCTATTGATAAAATTTCATCGATTTTTGATTTCAAATCTTTTTCATCTATCGGGAGTGATACAAACTCGCCGATAAGGTGTCCATTGTTGTATGCCGCTAAATCTGTGATGCAAATTTCCATTGTATTTCTTTAAAAAAACGATTTTCTTTGTTTGAAGGTGGATTCGGTATCTTGATTATTTTCTTTTTTTCGAAAACATCAACACCCTTATCCTTCAAACAAATTTTCTCCGTCCGTTAGGCTTATCGTTTATCTTGAATGAAAAAGTTTCAAAGATGACTTGAACAAAAATTACACACTTTTAATTGGCTGTTTCAGTCTCTTTGAGAAAAAACTTGTAATGATGATAAAGGAGAAGTCTAAGGGGTATAGGAGTTATGTTTGAGGTGGTGTGGGTTAATGGTTTCAATTGAAAAAAAGCTTTTAAGTAGATTGTATGAATACAATGTAGTGTATAATACTGTATTACAAAATTCACATTAGGAGAATTTAGATGACAGCAACAGTTCGATTGGATAAAACATTAGAAAATAAACTCGACTTTATTTCCCAATCGCTGCACAAAAAAAAGAGTGATATTATTCGTGATGCTATTTCATTCTATGCAGACAGTATTGAAAATAGCAAAAAAAGCCGTATCCTAAAAGCGGTAGCCAAAACAAAAGAAGCCGATAAAGCCGAAAATGCTGAATTCGAAGGAACTCTCGATGACGGTCTGTAAAGGGGAGATTTGGCTTGTCAATCTCAATCCACAAAAGAAATCGAATGAGATCGGAAAAACTCGTCCAGCTGTTGTGATTCAAAACGATTTACTCAACTATAGTGGTTATGCAACCGTGATTGTTTTACCTATGACTACAGTGTTAATTGATGATGCGGAGCCATTACGGTTTCGGGTTAAGAAAAGGGCAGGACTTGAATCGGATTCCGATGTATTAATCGCTCATGCGCGAGCGGTGGATAACGAGCGCTTATTGCAAAAGTTGGGAGAATTTTCATCTGAAGAGATGGAGCGGATTCGTATTTTGTTTAACGAAATAGTATTTTAAGGCGAAGGACTCTCATCCCCTTCCTAAACCCGTTCCTAATTAAAGGCGGTACGGCCGAGAGATTCACCGCGTCTTCCTTTTACTAACAATAAAATTTTAGCACTATTTGACGTACTCTTGAAGTTTTAAAATTTTTTGCTCTAACTTTGCTAATTTTTCATCGCATATCATGTAAATTGTTTCTGCATCGATATCGATGTAGTGATGGGTTAAAATTTCTCTGGTGCGGATGATTTTGCTCCAATACTCTTTATCTGCAACTTGGAGTAATAGTTCCTTTTGTCGCTTATCCAAATTTTTCAATGCTTCACCGATTGATAGTAGCCGTATAGATATCGCATCGAGTTTATCTAGACCCTCATCGCTATCCAAAAAATCGTCACTTGATTTAACCCCATTAAATCGTCTATTGATTAATCTCAAGCTTTCAAGGATAAAATCAATGAGTTCAGTTGTTGTCGCTTTATCAATATATGACCTCTTTTTGGATACTTTCAAAAATTGCACCATGGCTTCGCTTGTGTTTATGCAATAAATCGATTTTGGTATGATACATATCTTCTAAATAATTCCAGAGACCCGTCAAATTATCAAAGGTTTTATGTTTAAATTCGACATAGATATCAATATCACTGTTTGGTTTCTGTTGGTCTTTGGCATAACTTCCAAAAAGTCCGATTTTATCGACTTCATACATTTTTTGGATGTATTCTTTTTCTTGAGTCAATTTTTGCAAAATATCATTTTTCGTCATTTGCATCTCTTCTCTTTGAATTTTGCATCTTATTGAATGTTTCGTTGTTTGATTATAGCAAAAAACTTCCAATGAAACCCATGGTGCGCTTAGTCATAGAAATTTTTAAAATGGTGGTAAAAAATGTAAAGGTGGTAAAAATGTGGCAATTAAATAATATGAACCCCTAAATATAGGACTTTAAAGTGTATTTTGTCAGGTTGTAGTATCCTAATCCCTCCCACATTTTGAGTACATCGTCCAAGTCACTTTGGGCAACATGCAAAAAAGTTGGAAACTTTTGTAGAAAAGGGAAATAAAATCGCGCTAAAACTGTTTTTACCTGCGTTTGCTGCAACATGATTTCGCTTAGGTATATTTGATATGCATCGTCGGTATTGCGCCATGGTAGATCATGTCGTCCGTTTATTTTGTACCATTGTAGAAGTGAATTATGAATTTTAGTGCGCATGAAATATTGTATCAAAATGTCTTATAAAAAAGATAATATTTATTATTGAAGGTTTTAAGTAAGCATGGAGTATAATCTTACCGCGGAATAGAGCAGTCCGGTAGCTCGTCGGGCTCATAACCC
>NZ_JAEMQA010000124.1 GCF_022759005.1 Sulfuricurvum sp.
TAAACCTCTCTCTAGTTCAAAGGATATCTATGCATACCATACCACTTCAAAACCTTCTTTTTATGCTGCTTCCTGTTGCCATTGTGGGGTACTTTTATTATAGATGGCTTGGTGATGCAAAAGAGATCGCGTATGCTACGCTTAGGATGACCTCGCAGCTTTTGCTTATAGGATATGTCCTAGAGTTTTTATTTAAAGATGATTCACCCTTAATAGGTGTTGCCATAGTGTTTTTTATGATAGCAGTATCAAGTCTGATTGCTCTTCGCAGCTGTAGGCAAAAGAGCTTACAAAAATATACTCATATCTTCAGTGCTATTGCAATCGGTGACAGTTTTAATCTGCTCATCGTCTTAATTGCTGTGTTAGATCTTAAATCCCTTTATACCCCAATGATAATGATCCCACTTGCTGGAATGATCTATGCCAATGCTATGAATGCCGTGGCTATTGCGGTGGAAAGATTTGACTATGAGATTCAACTAAATGACTACGCACAATCGCGCTTCTTAGCCTTCAAAGCCGCAATGATACCTCAAGTCAATACTCTCTTAGCGGTAGGTCTTGTTTCTCTTCCTGGGATGATGACAGGACAGATACTCTCAGGTATCAGTCCACTTATTGCGGCACGATATCAGATAGTGGTAATGGCCATGGTTCTAGGAAGTGCGGGGATATCAACGATCCTCTTTTTATATTGGCAGAGGATGGTAGCTATTAGTCAGACCGAAGATGTTAAATAACAGGCTCTTTAGGTATTACTGATTCTCAATCTAAAAGCCTCGAACTCTTCCATGGAAAGAGGTTTTGAAAAATAGTACCCTTGTATCTCGTCACATCCTTGCTCATGGAGATAATCAAGCTGACCAATAGTTTCCACTCCCTCTGCGATTGTTTGTAATCCCAAACTTTTAGCCATACTAATAATCGCTGCAACAATTGCTTTATCTTCGGGATCAACATTAATATCTCGTATAAATGATTGATCAATTTTGAGTTTGTAGATATTGAACTTTTTGAGATAACTCAAAGATGAATAGCCGGTACCAAAATCATCGATTGACATTCTTACCCCTTTGGAGTGTATCTCATTCATCATACTGATCGCTCTTTGCGGATTTTGCATCGCAACACCTTCTGTCAATTCAAGCTCCAAATATTCTGGTGGCAAACCAGTTTCTTTGAGAATATTTGCTACCAAGTCTGGTAAATTGTGTGTTCTAAATTGTATAGCTGAGAGATTTACTGCCATGATAATGGGTTCCATTCCTTCATTCATCCACTGTTTTGCAGATTTTACTGCTGTGCGTAGAACCCATTCACCTATGGATAGAATTGTTCCATTTTCTTCAGCCATTGGAATAAACTCAGCAGGAGAAATATTTCCAAACTCAGGATGATGCCAGCGCAATAACGCTTCTGCACCAATAATAGTTCTTTTTTTTGTAGAAAACTGAGGCTGATAATGGAGTTGAAATTGATTCCGTTCAAGTGCGTGATGAAGCGCATTGCTTAGTTCAAAATGTCGGATAGAATTTTTTTGCATCTCTTCTGTAAAAAAATAAAAGCCATTTCGTCCCTCTTTTTTTGCTCGATACATGGCCGTATCGGCATTTTTATAGAGCGTGTCAAAATCTAATCCATCATTTGGATACAGTGCGATACCTACGGAAACACCGATACTGAGTTCATTGCCATCAATATCAAAAGGTTTTTTGAATGTATCCAAAAGTTTTTGAGCTACTTGTGAAACCCCATTCATGTCAATCTTTGGAAGTAAAATAATAAATTCATCTCCTCCCATTCTTGCTAATGTATCTTCTTCTCTTAGAATAGATTTGAGCCTATGAGAAGAATTCACAAGTAGTTTATCACCTATTGTATGACCTAGTGTGTCGTTAATATCTTTAAAATGATCAAGGTCAAGAAACATAATCGCGAATTCTTGCTTGTGTCGTCTGGCAAGACTAAGTAAATCTTTGATTCGAATATCGAGTTGCATTCGATTTGGTAAGCCGGTTAAACTATCAAAGTTTGCAAGATAGTCAATTCGTTTTTCATTTGCTTTTCGCTCAGTTACATCACGGGTGATACCTAGTAGCATAGTGATATTTCCTTCGCTATCATGCATTGGTACAGCATTAGTTTCTAGCCAGCGATGCGTTCCTCTAGCTCCTTGAATCTCAAATTCAAGGTTTGCATTTTCACCTTGCATGACACTTCTAAGCATTCCAATAAATGGAGCACGCCACTGGGGAAGCAAAAAGCTGGTTAAACTATAATTCTGAGCTTCTTGAAGAGTATCTACTTCCAGCATTGCTAAACCAGCAGGATTCATATCGATCAATTTTCCATCTGGCCCGACTAGCATAACGCATTCAGGTTCATTGATGATGATCGATTTCAAATATTCCTGACTCTCTTTTAAGGCAATTTCTGCATTTTTTCGTGCTTGCTCTCGTTCAAAACTATCAAGAGCGTAACTAATGTCCATAGTCATCTCTTCTAGGAGCTGCTGTATAGGTTTATCGAACGCATTCACATCTTTGGAATAAAGTGTAAATACGCCAACAACTTTTCCATCACGGTGTAAAGGCAATGCAGCTGATGCTCCCCATCCATATTTTTTTCCCTTTTCATGCCAAAGGGCTGTCGTAGGATCATTTTGAAAATCTTGACACCAAAAAGGTTCATCGTGTAAAAATGCATGCCCAGTAGGTCCATAACTTGTGCTCTCTGATGAATCTATTGATATAGAAAACCCTTCAAGATAATCACTGCCATCACCATAAAAATTCACAACGCTAAGATGATTGTTAGATTCATCTGCCATACCGATCCATGCCATTTGCATCCCGCCAAAATGAATGGCATCATGACAAATAATAGGAAAAAGTTCATTTTCATCTTTTGAACGTACAATTGCCTGATTACATTGACTAAGTGCTGCATACAGATTTTTAAGCCGCTCGTTGCTCGTTATGAGCTCTTTGAGCGTTGTCTGCATCTCGCCCAACCAGCCTAAAACACTATTTTTCATTTTTTCATCAACATGAATCGGTACTGAAAAATCTCCCTTCCCTATACGAGCAATCTTCTCGTGCAAATCATCTACAGAACTTCCAAGTATCATATGTACAGTTCGATATAAACGCCAAAGCATAAAGAAAAGGAAAGCCCCCATAACAATAAAAGCTATTCGCAAAATAAATGCAATAATCACAGCTTCATGTACAGCAGAAGTTGTCCGTTTATCTATTAAAAAATAAAATTCACTTATTGGACGCATAATAGAAGCTTTTTCTTCCTCATATGCTGTGTTATGCAAGATTTCAATAGCTTTTTCTCTATTGCTTATTTTTTGCTCTACAGAGCCTTTTGCTTCTATAAGTTTCATTGCTTCAAATTCTGTTTTTGTCAAAGTATCAGAATTATTTTTAGCTTCCCTCAGCTTTTCAAACTCTTCAGTAGTGAATCTAGCTTGAGCCATCATATCTAGTAATGAAATAGTTTGATTACTAAAAGGACGTGGACGTTTGTCATTTAGACTGACTAAGTCCCAATAAATATTTTGATAATCATACGGGCGCGGCTTTATACCGTTTCGGATGTCCAATATCTCTTGATAATGTTTTTTATATAAAATATTACCTGTAACAGCATATGTACGTACCATTCTTGTCAGATCATCCGATGATTGTCGTAGTTCACCGGCAAGCTTATATGAATTTAAACGCAATTCATTTGCCACATCAATCTGTTTTTCTGAATAAACATATATTATAAATGAAATAGAGAATAAAATGAACGCTACAGTAGTTTGCAAAAGATTTTTTATAAATAAAGAATTTTTCTGTCGTAAAAAAAACATTTTTCTATCCTAAAACTTAAGTATATTAGATCGCCAATTCAACTCATAAGTGCAACAGTGA
>NZ_JAEMQA010000006.1 GCF_022759005.1 Sulfuricurvum sp.
TTAGGTTTTTTCTCTCAATACACGGCACGACTTTTCTTTCGTGATAATTGATATGAAAGCGTATGAAGTTTTTTAAATTTTCTTTTTATTTATCAAGCATACACATTTAAAAATTGAAACTTGCAAAATCATCCCCATATGAGTTTTTCACAAAGTTATAAACCATTCTATCATTTTTCCATAAATTTTTAGAATACATTTTTTTTAAGATGTGTTCCATTGAATGACCTCGCGCTCTTTGAATCGAGAAAAATATACAGTGGTGACCGCAAGTTGGAGTAATGCCTTGCACGCATGAATCGCTATATACAACATCATCCAATTTATCAAATATGGGTTTGTCGAAGTTGTAGTAAGTGGGAGGATTCCCATAGGGATCGAAGAAATCGGCTTTTCTTTTGCTTTTGACGAATAGTAGACACCAATGTTCTCCCGGTCCGTTCGCTTTATCTGTGTTCAATATGATTATTGTGGGAAAGCGTTTCAATTTCGGGAGAGGAAGGTCGGGTGATGAAAACCCGGAAAAATGTTTTTTGGTGTTTATGTTTGTTTTGAAAACGTAATTCAATACGGCTCCATTCATATCCTCTTTTATCAGAAAAATTTTTCCACACTGACGTTTCGATGATTGTCAATAGTAAATTGCATAGGTATTTCATGATAAATTAAACACATCATGTCCATTGCAAGAGCTTCTCGGAACTTTACTTCTAATCTCATTGTTGATGATTTATTTGTGATTGGGGAACTTTCGGCACTTCCATTCTGGTCGGGTGACATGTCATAACTGAAGATGGTTGTGCCTAACGCAAACTCCTCGTATGTTATTGGAGGAGCTAACGGGTCTGGCGCCGCCAGTGTACGCATTGTTTGATAATAAGCCCGCGTGTAGAGACCATTATCAAAGTCACATTTTAATTCTGGCGTAGGATATGGCACTCCGTCTTTAAATAGAGCAATGTTTGAAATTTTGTTGTGTTTGTAGTGAAATGGATTTTTGTTCAATGCACCGTCCCAGGCTGATGTTTCAACAAAGAAAATTAAAACTCTGCTGGGGATGTTGTTTTGGAATAGATTGTTTCTTGTGAAGTTTGTAGAACCGGTTGTTATATTTAGTGGCAATATTTGGCAATCTGTGAATTTGTAAACAGCACTTTTTTCATTTCGACCCAACATTGCTTCCACACCCATCGTGTATTCTGGAATAGCCTCTACTTTGTGAACGTACAACACAGGGTTTGTGATATGTAAAGCAAATGGATGAGTGGCCGCTTCGTCTTCTCCCATCATATAGAACTTCGCATCTTCTCTTCGTTCGAGTATTACGTTAACGTCGACGTAGGGCAGCATAAACTTATCCAATAGAAACAACGGGCTATATGGTTTTATTAAAAATTGCGCTTTCCTGTTATGAAACCAACTTTTTCGTTCTTTCAAATGATCCACTGTTGCCGAGTTAACATCATCCATTTGCGTAGACTTATCTTTAAACCATCCTTGTAATCTACAGAATGTTTCGAGAGATGTTCGGTCGTGCGTTAGTAACGTATTTAAATGTGCTATGTAAGGATAGTGGTAGGTTGACGTGATAGGTTTTCCTCCAATTTCGATAGACACTTTATTAAATAATGAGTGTCCGATGTTATTGACTGGCGCCGCATGTGTTCCACGTGCATCAATCCCAAGCGCGACGTCATTATCTCCTGGTGCTTTTCGACCTGAAATTCTCACGTCAAATTCAATGTAACTTCCTTTCCAATCTATATAGTCGGTGCTTCCGGGTACATGAAATTTAATCGGTCCTTTGTCGGTTTCCGCAGTAACGGGATATATTGGTATGAAATTGCCTTTTCTCGCAACATCACTCACTGCATACTTGCTGAATAAATCCCAAGATGGGTCCATGTAAACGTCAGAAGGTCCTTGCATATTTATGATAGTTTACTCAATGCCGAATATTGGATGTTTGGAGCGTAGGCTTTTTTTCGTGCAATCGAAGAGGCAATCAAGTTTTTCCTTTTTTTGGGTTTCGGTCTTGAACTTTGCGAAGCTGTTTCTTCTTGGATTTTTGGTGAAGTGTTTGATGAAGTAATATCAGATACAGTTTTTGCTAAATTATTTAATGCAGCTTCTTTGATGTTTGTTCCCTGTAATGTATCTTTTGCGATGTTTGATACAAGATCCACAGCACGGCTACCGAGATTTTTTAAATAGGGTGTCGCGCTGCGCCACAAATTTCCAAAGAAACCTCGCCCTTGATGCGCGCCAGCTAACTGACCTCTTCCTCTTAGTAAGCTTGGATTATAACTATAAATTTGACCAAGGTTAGGCACAAATCTTTCGTCAGAGTCTAGACCTTCCCCGCTTGCATGTATGAAATATTGATAATAACGGTTATGCGAAGGTTCCATTGTAACAGCCTGTCATCACGCCGCTCTGATTTATACTGTAGCTCCAACACTCATTTCATTGCTTCTTGTATGAAATGAAGTACTACAAACACAGGACCTCTCAAAAAGTTTATCATATTTCCGGCAATTGAGGAAATGTAGATGCGGATGTTTGATAAATTGTTTAGTCTTATACACTTCTTATATTGGATGGGATTGAAATTGGTTTGAACGTTTTTGTTCTTTTCAAGCGTTTGAGGTAGTTTGAATTGTCTTAATAGAGCCATTCGTGTTTCATTGACGAGATCGGATTCCACTATGTCAGAATAAATCAGAACAGTATCTGTCGCATATTGTAGATCAGGAGGGGCGAAAGTTGTTACTTGTTGCCCAAAATTTTGTTCTTCCCATAGAACTTTGAGCATGAAGTAATAAATCAACGTTCCCTGTTTTTCGAATTTTCTCAAGAGTGCAGCAGTTTTATCGTATATTTCTCCTGAGTAGTTATTATCGAATGCAGAGCTAGTGAAAAACTTTTCGTTTGTTCTCTTTTCCATCTCTTCTGCGAAGGCAGGAAATTCTTCGAAGTAATCATTAAATTTCGTGTTTCTTGGCCAAACACTCCCATTTTTTAATATTGCAATAGGAGGTAATTCGTAGTTGAAATCTGCCCATGGCTGTCCTTTAGGAACTTGTATGAGACTCAGAACGCCCTCGATGTATTGCCAGTATTTATCTGTGTTTTTTGCCTGTGAGTCTATTTTTTTGAGAAGTTGAAAATAACGTCCATGAAGGTATGTTCGGTTTGTGGAGTGGTGATGTAAGTAGGCTCTGAAAAACATTCTTCTTTTGAAATGAGTCAGACGCAGGTTTCTATTTCCCTCGAAGCCTAACATGTTCTGTAAGGTTTTCGATATTCCAACGTCGTAGTCGAGATTTGCGCACTCTATTTGTACAGTTGAATTTTCTTGTGTTGAAAAACGTATAGAATACGTTACATCAGGTTCATCTGCCAATGAAGGTGCAACTCCAGTTAGATTACATTCACGCAGCAGGTCAATGAATTTATTGTTTGCAAACTGAGGCGTCTCCAAATTTTTAACAATTGCCGTTTCTACGTAGCTCGGTATATTAATCTTCTCGCGTTCCTTTGCGAGCTCGGTTAAATCCCTAGATGGTGTTTTATTTTCTTCCGGCTCAAGGTTTTCAGGGATTATATTATTGTCTGTTTCTTCAGACGTTTCCGATTGTTCTACTTCTTTTGGAGATAAGACTGCAGGTTCGGCTTTTTCATCATCTAATGCTGAGAGCGGTATTTTAAATTTTCTTGTTTTCGGGTCGACTTTAATGCTGTTAATAAAATCTTGCTCCTCAGCCGGTCTATGTTCATCTAATGGTGTTTCTGGTTTTTCAGAAGATAACGCTGTTGTTGTTGTTGTTGAAGAAATTGGAGGGAGCGGTATTTTAAATTTTCTTGTTTTCGGGTAGACTTTAATGCTGTTAATAAAATCTTGTTCTTCTTTCGGTATTAAC
>NZ_JAEMQA010000020.1 GCF_022759005.1 Sulfuricurvum sp.
TCGGCTCTCTTTCATAACCAAATGCCATGCCATAGTAGCACTGATTATAGAGGAGGACAAATGAGCACAAATTCCAGATAAGACATGTCCCAAACCTTTACCATAACTGGGCTCTATAGTTCCAATAGCTTCAGAATCGGTGTTTTGAATAACCGTTTCGACACGATTTTCTTCTGAGTGTATCCGTTTCATCCTTTTTGCAATCGCAACACATTGCTTAAAAAACGGAAATTTCTCCTCCCTTTGGGTTGACTTTGTATTGTAAAGTGTCACATAATATATCATATCTCTCCCACCACTTGACACATTGTTGTTGTATCCTAATAATTCAGTTACTGCTCTGTTGTGGGCATTCATGAACACATCTGGTACAGCTCTAGTTGACACAAGACTGAAGCCTCTTGCCTTCAAATTAGGTTGGTTACCATAAATAGTGTACCAAGTTGCTGAAACATCTTCTTCACTAAAGATCAAATCAAACATGCCTTGAACCCACCTTGGGAAGTCAAAGCGACACTCGCACCCTTTTTTAAAACAGCCAGGCCTATGTTTCCAGTCGTGTTCGTTGAAATGCAGATGTG
Organism: Sulfuricurvum sp.; assembly: GCF_022759005.1. Classification (GTDB taxonomy): domain Bacteria; phylum Campylobacterota; class Campylobacteria; order Campylobacterales; family Sulfurimonadaceae; genus Sulfuricurvum. The sequence continues at coordinate 582 of NZ_JAEMQA010000020.1, forward strand.
CAATGGCTTGGATAAATTTCTTCATAGCCGTTTCACCAGAATGCAGGTGTACCATGTCATACGGAAATCGAAGTGCCAACAAACCGATTCTTTCATCTGATAACGGAAATTCCAAAACCAAATCCTTAAAATATTCCGGATTTTCTTCCTTAGCTATTGAATACCACTTTTCGACTGCATTCCAGATCAAATCCTTGGTGGTAAATCTTTTGCGACAAGCTGGGCAAATGGCAACCAAACCATTCGTATATTTGACCAAGTCCTTCTGTCGCAGATTTCTCAACATTTGTTTACTCATAATTTCAGGGGTCACCCTACACATATTTACATCTTGACAATTCGCCATCTCCACATCTTGTGCTAAAGAAATATTTGCATCTGCCTCTAACTGTCGTTCGTCGCCAGAAATGCTATTGTTTTCCAATGAATGGATATTGATTCTGCTTTTGTATACATCTGATCCCGCTGGCTTTTCATGGATAAGCTCTTCCTCCATTATGTCATATGTTGAACACATGATTTTTCGGAAATAATTCAATAATTCCGTTTTTGCCTTCTCCTTAATTTCCGCATTTTCTGACCACAACAAAGTCATGAGACGATCAAAATTCTTGATAAAGAGCAATATATGCGAATGAAGGGTAAAACGACCCTGTTCTTCAGTTGTGTCGCACCAAGCTTCAACTTTACCAAAAATACCGTTTTTAACCTGTTCTCCCTTTTTGAAATCCCACCCAATTAAAACTTCCATGATGATTTCCTTTAAGGAATTAAATTCACGAGCACACGCGCCTGGGTTTTCGGTTCTTATCTGTTTCCTAAACAACATGCTTGAAATACACTCGCTTTCTGACAGATTGAAATCTGGAACACATTGCTTCGATGTGTTACAAAATAGCTGAACCCTGAAACTGCATTCGTCAGCGGGAGAAACGGTAAAGAACACAGAAGGTGGACCGAAATAATTCCACAAAGCAAAAAGTTTAGTACGAGCCTCAGTTGCTGCCTCGTCAGAATACGGAACGCTTTTACAAGAAGCCTTAACTGTGTGCAAAAGTGAACTTGCTTCGTTCCCTCCAGAGCGGCCCTCTTGCAAGTTAGGTGCCTCTGCAAAATGCAAAATTTCTTGATCGGTTATACGAGAAAAACGCTCTCCCAAGGTGATCCCATCGCTTCCTGCTTTGGACATGCACTTAATAAATGCGGAGCGGAAAACCTGTTTTCTAAATAAGATGTGACCCAATACCAACACAAAGTCGGGCTTCTGAAATTGAGGCAAAGACAGGCGAAGATAGTGTCTCATGCACTCAATTTCGGATACAGGGTTTTTTCTCTTATTTCCCTTAATTCCACCGGTTCCAAACGGAAAATATAGGGGGAATATTTTGGTCAGACACAACTCCCAATCATTTTTGTTGGCATTAGAGCTAAATACCAAAGTGGGCTCCTTTCCTTCCATGTAGGCCTTCATAAAATCTTGTTGAGTGTGGTATGTTGCAGTAGTTTTGGTAGGCTCGCCATTACTTGGGAACCAATAATGGTAATCAACATGGCTTTCCAAATCAGGGTTTTCAGGCTCGTCGGTATTATTTGCGTCCGCTTCGTCCTCAAACATTATTGGAGTTGGACAACTCGACATCTCTGGCATTTCTGCATAATTTGGATTATTTTGCCGCAACCAGTTGTATATACTCTTAAAATTTTCGACCTCCACCAAACATCTCTTTCTAACAATAGTTCTCTGTGATGGCGTGAATCGCCCCGACATGACGACGTAAACTGCAGATGATCCAGTGAGCCCAACATGATGACCGAGCGCTCCCATATTTTCTTCTATATTGTTCCCAAAAAACGTATAAGACCCAGTAATTGACTTATGCGCTCCTCCAGTGAAGGACATGACATACGCAAATGGACGAACAGGGCTAATAAGAGGGCCAGTTACTTCCGTCACAAGGTCGAGAATTTCGGGCGGCATATTGCCTATTGCCCATTTGTTGGAAATTGCAAATTTCGGTGGAGGCTTTTCTCTCATGTGGGGCCTCAAAGAATCAGAGCACTGGGTGCAGCATGTATATTCATCATTTGCGTTCACCCTTGCTCTTGGCGACAATAAGCAATGTTGGAGTCCAGGGTCCAAAACATTGTAACAGTTTTGTAATAAACAAGATAATTCAGAATCCTGTAACCGTTTTTCATGTATCAACAAAACGGTTTTATTGATCCACTTAATTTCGCTTGTTCCGGTTATGAATCTATCACAACACACACATACATTTGCTTGATGACACATTCCTGCTAGTGGAAAATTTATGCCAGGCCGAGACGGTGCGACTTCGAATTTCTCATTTGCTTTTAACTCTGTTTTCATTAAATGTTCATACGCCAAAATAATGGACTCTCTCGTCTCGACATATTGGGAGATATTTGGCACGTCCTCAGGATTTATACCTTGGTCAGGGGGAGGGGCTTGGTTTACAGATCTCATTACTTGTTTTCTCATCCGCTCTTTGCGGGCTTCTTGAAACGCTTTTTTGTTCAACCGATATTTTTTAGCCCTTTCGGCAGCTTTCTCCTTTAATTCTTTAGCTTTCTCTGGTGACTGATTAACCCGGGCATTGAATCGGTTTACCTTCATCCTTTTAGCATTTGTCTCCTTTCGCTCATTTGCTTTTTCAGGAGACTCATTTGCCCGGTTTATATTCGCCCTTTCAGCCTCCATTTGTCGTCGCTTTTTGGTCTCTTCTGAAGTCTCATTTGCCCGGTTTATACTCATCCTTTCGGCATCCTTTTCGCGTTGTTGTTTCATTTTTTTAGGGAGTTAACAGGACTTTGATCAAAAGCTGTAAAAAAAATTGCGAGGGCTTCGCCCCTATTCGGTCGTTACTATTGCGCCAATAAGCCGCAATAGACCGTTTCTTGAGCGACCGATGGCACCCAGGGTTCAAAGAACTCCCCGGTCGCGGAAGAGGATAACTCAACTCTTCAAGATAAATTTAGGATAAGCTTTCCAAAGTCAAAGAGTAATGAAAAAGCAGAATTTATTTTTGGTGCTGTACAACACACACATGACACTCAATGCGTACTACTGTACATAGTACTATCATAGAAAATTAATTAATTTTAGAATTTTGAAATTCTAAATTTCTCACATTTCTGTCTTAGTTTATTTATGTGTGACAGAACAGTCACACTCGACAATTAACTAGTGTGTTTTCACGCGCACGATGCATCATCAATTCGCCAATTTAGCTCAGTTTTTGCTGCGAGTTGCAATCCGACGAAAATTGAATTTCAATTCAATTGATAAGAACGAATCACCGAAAGCTCCAGAAAGCTT
>NZ_JAEMQA010000104.1 GCF_022759005.1 Sulfuricurvum sp.
AATTGTCAAGTATCCATATCAAGTTACTAAGGTATTAAAATTTAAACCAAAAAAAGGGAGTAAGCTCTCTAATCGATCACTTAACGTGCTTTGATAAGTTCTCGTACCTTTTTCTCGACATCCGCCAAAGATTCAAACGGTTTGAGAAGATAATGATCGGCACCGACCTTGTGGCTTTGCAATACCTTATCCAACGTCGAATAGGCCGTCATCATAATAACAGCACATTCCGGATCTTTGTTTTTTATCTCTTCCAGAACGCTCAAACCATCTTTTTGAGGCATCATGATGTCCAACAAAACTCCATCATACTCCCCTTTTCGAAAACGGCTGAGTGCCGTAATAGGATTATCTATATAGGTGATTGCTATATCTTTGGAACGTCCTAATGCTTTTTCAAGCATCGTTCCGATCGATTGCTCATCATCAATAATCAATAAACGTATCATTTTAGCCCTCCGAATAATTTATCAATCGCACTGCCCATCAAATCGTCCGTTTTCTCGGCGACGAGAATATCGAGCGCTTCGACAACACCATGACTGGCTTCTTCAATCGCTTTAATTCGTTGTTCAATTTGGGTGCGTGAACACAATTTGTGTCCGTCACCGCAGTCAGCGATCAGCGCATTCGCTTGAGAATGAACCGCAGCATGCGGTTTTTCAAGCATTCCGTACGATTTAAGATGCCCGAACTGCTCTTTTCCGATACCGGTATCGTACCATTTTCCTAAGCGGCACGAATGGTGATCGACGGCGGTAAAGCTGTTCGATTGACCGAACAAGAAAGCATAGACGTTATTTTTGAAAATAACATGGTCGATTTTTGCCAAATTACTGAAAATATAGTTGCTGATATCCATGATCTCATACACACTGCGCGATGAGTTGCGCTGGAATGTCCCCATACGGACACTCAGTTCAGAGACTTCCCCTTTGGTACTGGAGACGATCCCCGAAAGCTCTTCGGTTGCCGTTTCGATTTCATTGGTATCTTGCTGCATCGATTGGATAACGATCTCAATCTCTTTGGTCGCTTTTTGGGTACGTTCCGCCAATTTGCGTACCTCATCCGCAACAACGGCGAATCCCCGTCCGTGTTCTCCGGCACGCGCTGCTTCGATAGCCGCGTTGAGGGCGAGAAGGTTCGTTTGATCGGCAATGTCTTTGATCAGTGCGATAACGTTGGACACTTCATGCGAACGGGTAACGAGACTCGACGTTGTGGAGAGTGTCCCCTCCATCAGCTCCGCCAGTTTATTCATGTAGTCATCAACACCCGTAGCGATTTTGAGTCCTTGCACGGAGCCATCAGCTGTTTCACGAGACTGCTCGATCATATCTTTGAGCTTTTCAAGGATGTCCATAAACACTTTTTGAGTTGCGTTCAAAGCTTCTTTGATACTGTGTTGATGCATCTCTAACAATCCGCCGCTTTCGCTTCCTACGACTGAGGATTTAGTCAATACAAACCCTTTGAAGCCGCGACTTAGATTTTTCGAAAGAACGCTCGCTTCACACTCTCCCACGACGATCTCATCCGATCCTTTGTTCAGTTCGCGAACTACGGCATCTTTGTTCGTGATCGATTCGGCACGCGTATTGAAAAAAATCGCTTCACCTTTCGCATCCAGGACAACAAGTGCCTCTTTATCACTCAATGCGGCAATCTCTTTGTACAATTCTACTTCCGCTTTCAATGCATCGCACTGCTCTTGCAAAGCACGTTTTTCTTCTCTGAGTTTTTCCGCTTCGCCATCAAACCACATCGTGTTTCTCCTCATACGTTTTTAACATAATTTCAAATTTAGCCCCGTGATTTTCATTACTCACTTTAACATAACCTCCATGTTTATCGATGATCGCTTTGGCAACATTCAAGCCGATCCCCATGCTTTTTTTCTTATCTCCGCTAATGGCAAAATCGAAAATCCCTTCGAGCATTGATTCTGGGATTCCTCCGGCATTATCGGCAATCGTTACGGTAATCCACTCTTGAGTACATGAGATGTCTATATCTATATAACGTTTTTCATACGAAATTATACCTTTTTCATATTCATCTAACGCATTATTTAGGATTATTATCCACACTTGTTCCAATCGTGTTGATATTCCCATGGTCACACAACTATTTTGATCGTATAAACTGTTACGACTGAACACTTCACCGTTAACACGAATCGGAACGATGTGCTTCGAACGGTTTAACAAAATTCGCAATGCATAAGTGATACTCATATAGATATTGCACGGCTGCATCTCCTCTTTTCCCGTTCCGGCAAATTCATACATGGAACTCACAATCGACTCAATTCGTGCAATCCCCTCTTGAATCGGTTCAAACAAAGAGAGAGCATCGGGAATTTTCTCTTCACATTCCATTTGAAGCAATTCCAGATTTCCTTTGATATAGGTGATCGGCGTATTGATCTCATGGGTAATCCCCGCTGCCAAACGCCCTACGCTCATCAATTTGGCATCATTTATTTGAGATTCTTTCATCCTCTCAATAGGGGTTACATCGATAAAGTAGAGAATATGATACTCTTCGCTCTGAATCATCGGATTTGGCATGGAGCTGACATGAACGGTATAATATTGAGCGTTTTGGCGATCGTCTATCGTTATGATCCGACCTTTTATCTCATCTTTATACACCTGCATAAAAATCGATTCCAACACAGCTCTTCGTGTACATCCGCCGGGGACAATCTTCTCTAACCCATGGGATGTTTCAACCATCCACGAATATGGAGAATCGGATGCAAAAAACGCTTCATTGCTCTCAAAGCCGTTCGATTTCAGGTATTGCTGATTGAGTACTACCGCTTCATATCGGTGGTTAAACAAAACCGTCAGCGAAGAACCGTTATCAATCAATTTCTCCATACTTGCCAAAATTGCCCGATTCATTTCGCTGACATCTTGAGCGATACAGACCAATTCATCTATCTCACCGTGTCGATCGCGGATAGCATAGATTGTACTATCTACCGTAACCGGTTTTCCCTGAGCGTTTACCAGTTCGATAACACCTCGATGGATATCTCCCGATTTGAGCCGTTCACGTACCAAAGTGCGTAAAAAGACCCAGAAGCGGCGTTCGACAAACCGCGTCCAATGACTCCCGATCATCGTATCACTCGAATACCCTAATAAACGGCATAAAAGATCATTGACTTCGATAATCAGACCGTTCTCTTCCATACGGATCAGGAGTGACATTTTAGAGATAGCAGTGAACATCAGATTGATTTGTTTATAGGCTTGTTGCGCATTTTTCGCTTCCAACGATTGGCGCATCAACCGTTCGGTTACTTTGAGTACCGCACTCGGCAAAAGGGGCTTCAAAAGATATTTATCGACTCCGACATCAATCGCCTGCAAAAACAGATCACTGCCGTGCGCGCTTGAAATGACCACCGTTTTTATCGCGGGATTTTCACTTTTGCTTTGACTGATCGTATCAAATATCACACTGCTCATCTGCATTGGATACAAGATGAGTAAATCGATCTCGTCAAATAAAATCGGAATAGTGGATTGAACACTGATATCGGCATTTAATTCGGATAATGCATTACAAAACGGGTCACTGTGAATGTCATTGTGATGACCTAACCATTCGCTTACGTAAACAATCCGTATTTTTTCTAACATAGTCCGCCGTATTTTTTAGTGTAATAGTACATTATTTTTTCATCTGTGTGTAATCTTTTTAAGATACAATCCCGTTTGTTATAATTTTG
>NZ_JAEMQA010000103.1 GCF_022759005.1 Sulfuricurvum sp.
ATCAAGCAGGAACCCTCAGTGGGAATCCGGTGGCGATGGCGGCAGGATTGGCGTCTATCCATAAACTCAAAAACAACGCACGGGTATTCAGTGTCCTCGAAGAGAGAGCGAAGCGTTTGATGGGCGGTTTTGCGGAAGCGGCAGCAAAACATAATATTGGTCTCCAAACCGACGTGCGCGGTTCGATGTTCGGATTTTTCTTCTCCGATGAATCGGTAGGAAACTTTGCCGAAGCGCTTAAAAGCGATACAGCACGTTTTGCCAAGTTTCATGCTGCGATGCTGGATGCGGGATTTTATTTTGCCTGTTCGCAGTTTGAGACGGGCTTTATCTCCACCGCGACAACCGATGCGATGATTGAAGAGACGATTGCCGCAGCAGAAAAGATTTTTTCAGAGTTATAAAATTTTACCGTTCGCCCTGAGCTTGTCGAAGGGTGAATTCATGGTTTGACAAGCTCACTACGAACGGACATAGAGAATTAAAAAAGGTATTTTATGGAAAACGAAGAGCAAAAACCCCGTTTAAAGCCGATCATCGAAGGGGCAGAAACCCTATCACTCGGTATCTCTATGGTGGTTGCCGTATTGATCGGTGTAGCCATCGGATTGGGACTTAAAAAACTCACCGGAATCACATGGCTTCTTTGGGTCGGTGTAGCCATCGGTATCGCCGCTGCATTGCTCAACGTCTACAAAGCGTACAGCAAACAGTACAAAGAGTTTGAACAATTAGCCAAAGACCCACGCTACAACATGGGCAAACAAGTCGATGACGACGAGGACTAAACAATGATGAGTTTTATCATCGCGATGATCTCGTCAATGCTTATTGTGATCGGATCGCTTTATGCCTATCGCAATATGATTCAAAGTCGTGTCGAAAACAGTGAAATTGACGATTTCAAAGATGCCATCGATGAGATGGACGATCCGTATGATCTCTACGAAGAAGAGAGAGAGCAAGAAATCACCGACATCAAGCAAATGATCAAAGAGGAAAAAGCGCGTCAAAAAGGGAATGTCCTCAAAAATACGACCCAAAACGCTTCGGCGATGGTATCGGTGTATCGATTGATTCCGTATGCATTTTTAATCATCGGATTTATTGCATTGAAAAATTCAAATGCTCTTGCGATATTGCCCTATTTGATCGGTTTGGCAGCAGGGATGCCGATAGGGTATTTTGTGGCTAAAAAACTCTTTATTTTACGATCATCGGAACGTTGATCGTAATACGTTGCTCTTTTATATCCACAAAAAGATTGTTTTCTTCTGCCAAATGGGTAATCTCAGCCAAATATCGACGATTGATTGTCTCTGCTGATACTTCGATGGAAAAAAGAGAATATTTCTCCCCTTCAAATTTAATATGCTCCCCGACACGGAAAAAGAGACGGGTCGCAATTTTTTCGTTCCCTGCCATAGAGGTATAAATTTTATTGAGCAGTTTGATGAACCATTCGGTTTGAAGACGTATCTCAGGGATCGTCGGATCGAGTTCTTTGGTGTATTTGCTTTGAGATCCGATTGAGTTGGAACTGATACACAGATCGATGAGGGTATAAATGTTGACCAATTGCCCTTCAGGCTTTTGCGCCGTAAATTGAAAGGAGGGAAGCTGGTAGAGGCGGATACCTATCTGTTCTTCGTCTTCATATCCGACCGTGATACCGAAAAATTTGAATCGTCCAAATTCGAGTTCCAAAAACGTGGTTTTAAATCCGAAAGAAGAACTGGCATAGGTGGTTGCGATTTTATAGATGGCAGAAGCCTCAATCGCCCCGAGAAGGTATTGTGCTTCAGTATTGAGCGAAAGGATCTTTCCGCTGGAGCTAAAAAGGATAAATGGATTAAAATCGTATTCAATCCATTGCTGATCGAACGTCATTAGTCCTCGATATAGTTTTTGAGTTTACGGCCCACTTTTGGGTGTTTGAGTTTTTTGATCGCGCTGCTTTCGATTTGGCGCACGCGTTCACGGGTAACATTGAGCTCTTTTCCGATCTCTTCGAGGGTGCGGTCACTCTCATCGTCCATGATCCCGAAACGCATTTTAATAACCGCTTTTTCACGTTCGTTGAGCTGTTCGAGAACGCTTTCGATTTGGACTTTTAAATCGTCTTTCAAGATAGCGTCACTCGGTGAAAGTGACATTTTATCTTCGATGAAATCTCCGAAACGGCCGTCTTCTTCATTCCCGATTGGAGCTTCAAGTGAAATTGGTTCTTTGGTGATTTTGATAACGTTTTTAACTTTCTCAACCGACAAGCCAACTTCTTCTGCGATGGTTTCGACATCCGGCTCTTTTCCGTGTTCTTGGAGGTGTTTACGCATAATCTTGTTGATACGGTTGATCGTCTCAATCATATGGATCGGAATACGAATCGTACGTGCCTGATCGGCGATAGCACGGCTGATTGCCTGACGGATCCACCATGTGGCATAGGTCGAGAATTTATACCCTTTTTGGTATTCGAATTTATCGACCGCTTTCATGAGTCCGATGTTACCTTCTTGAATTAGATCAAGGAACGGCAACCCACGGTTCGTATAGCGTTTGGCGATCGAAACGACCAGACGAAGATTCGATTTCGCCATGCGTGTTTTCGCCGTTTCAGAGATGCTTTTACCCCGTTTGATCTGCTCTAAGATATCGGCGAGTTTTTCCGGCTCCATGTTGAAGCCCCCCTTAGAAGCCTCTTTGGTTTGGATCAGTTTTTTGATCTCCATATAGGTGCTGACCATCGTCGCTTCAGGGACTTTTGTCGCAATCTCTTCTTTGGTCAAGTCGCAGATTTTATTCAAAATCAATGCGTGATTTTTCTTGAGTTGATCGTTAAAAAGAGGGAGCTTGTACTCTAAGCGTTTAAGTTCCCGATCAAATCCTTCGTCACTGCGAAGTGCCGTTTCCATAGAACGGACAAGCTCGTTGATGAGTTTTGAGGTTGGCCCAAGATTTAAAAGCGCTTCTTTGAGCATTTTTTTCTTGAAACTGACATTGAGAAAGAAAAGGACGTATTCTGCATCCATCTCATCGATCGGGCGCTCTTCCAACATTTTTTCAGTCGCTTTGACCCACTCTTTTTTTGCTTTTTCGAGTGCTTTAAAAGAGGTTACAACTTTTTCTACCCGCTTTTTATCTTTTGCTGAAGGGGCTTTTTCGGTTGTTTCGTCTTCATCGATATCATCTTCAACATCATCTTCACCATCATCTTCACCGTCTTCTTCAAAACTTTTGAAAAGTTCTTTAACGCGGCGTTCACGGTTGATGAGCGGGTCTTTGTAGTCGAGAATAAAATCAATGAGGTAAGGAACCGAACAAATCGCATCGATAATGATTCCTTCTCCCATCTCCATTCGTTTGGAGATCTCCACCTCTTCTTCTTTGGTCAAAAGGGGAATTTGCCCCATTTCACGAAGGTACATACGTACCGGTGAATCCGAACGTGACCATTCGAGGAGTTCGTGCTGCTTGAGAATATCAAACTCATCCCCGCTGGCTTCTTCGATGTATTTGAGCTGTGCGGCACGTTTTGCCGCTGCTTCTTGCTGATTGAGCATTTTTGCATGTTCTGAAGAGGTAAAAAGACAGATTTTGTATTTTTGCGCCAATTTTAAAATGTTTTTTGCTTGAGCAAGGGTCGGCTGTTTATCAAAAGAATCGACAATCGTTTCGTAGGTAAGGCAATTTTTGGATTTATGTTCGGAAAATAGGGTTTCGAGATGTTTATTTAGATCTT
>NZ_JAEMQA010000022.1 GCF_022759005.1 Sulfuricurvum sp.
CGGTGCAAAGATCCCATTGGGCAAGGTCGTCTTGGAAGTGGGTAGGGGACATATTTTGCTCCATTTAAAAGAAAATGCTCAAAGGCAGTGCATACCGTTTTGAAGTTTCATCTCCAAATGGTAATATATGCTCTCCACTATACAGTACTAAGCCGAGAATATTTTGTTTTGCTTTAGATTGGAAATCGGCAATGTGTTTAAAGTCCTCTTTTTTCACCGTGTGAGATGCTTTCACTTCAATGGCAATGATTTTATCTCCTTTTTCAAGGATAAAATCAATCTCTTTTTTGTCATCGGTACGATAATGGTAGATGGCTGGTTGCATCATACTATAGCTGATATGCTTAATCAGTTCTGTATAAACAAATGTTTCAAATATATCCCCTTTGTGATTTGATTCATGAATCTCTTCAATACTAGTTATCCCCAGTAGGTGAGTAAAAACACCGCTATCGGTCATAAATAGTTTCGGAGATTTGATAAATCGTTTGGATACATTTGAACTGTATGCCCTGAGTAATGAAATCTGATATATCATTTCCAGCATAGAAAGATAATTATTTACTGTAGGTTCGGAGATGGTCGAATCACTTGCAAGATCTGATTTATTTAATAGGCTACAGCTTCGAGGGGCAATGATGTTGAAAAATTTGATAAATGCACTAATATCGCGCAATTCTCCAACATCTCGAATATCTCTTTCCACATAGGTGCTGATATAGGAATTAAACCAAAGCGCTTTCCCTCGTACTGATTTTATTCGTTGAATTTCAGGGTAACCACCATTAAGAATTGCTTCTAAAATCATCTCATAGGGTGTATCAGTGGTGCTTATCCCATCGATTCCTTTGGAAAACAAAAGATCGATAATATTTTCTTCATGTTTGTTGTTGAGCTCTTTTTGAGACAGTGGCCACATGAGAATCTCAATGATTCTTCCAGCTAGCGTATCCTTGGTTTTTTTCATATCTAAAACATTGGCTGAACCGGTTAAAAGAAAAGTACCATTTATACGCTTTTTATCAATATCAATTTTAATCCCCTCTAACACTTCCGGCACTTTTTGAATTTCATCCAGTGTAATAGGCTTCGGCAAGGATGCAATATACCCTATGTTGTCATTAAGGGCAGCTTCTCGTTCGCTCAAGTCATCAAACACTCGGTATTGACGATCTTTACTGAGACACAATGTGGATTTACCGACTTGTCTGGCACCACTGAGTAAAACAGCTGGAGATATTGCCAATGCTTCATTCAAAATTGATGTTGCCGTACGTGTAAACATGAATAATCCTATTTGTAATTTACATAATTATACTATTGTATTTTACAAAAGTAAAGTCTTTATATTTATCTATAACTCTCGCTCATCAAATTACTTTCAAACCAAGAGATTCATAGTGCTTGAATTTAGAAAAAACCTTATCCCAATAAATCACACAGTGCTTTTTGAATAACGATGGCTTCGTTGGGAGTCAATGATGCCAATTTAGCTTTAATACGGTTTTTTGACAATGACCGTATTTCATTAATACATGCATCGGAATCTTTATCCAAATTATCGCGAGCTAATAAGGTATAGCGGTAGGGAAGAGCATTAGGTTCAATTTCAGTTGACAAGGGAATAACAATCACCGTTGATAAAATCATATTATCTTCATCAGCACTCATAATTATTGCTGGTCGGAGCTTACCCATTTCTCCCCCTTTGGCTGGATTAAAATCAACCAAGCAGATATCGTGTTTAGAATATTCCATCAGATACACCGCCTTCATCAACTGGATCACGATCTTGCGCCTTTGCAATCCTATTTAAAAGGGCAACCCGTTTTACTTTTTCTACAGACTCTATGAAAGCTTTAAATTCTTTAGTCATTGATTTAGGGACAAAAAAACCCACTTCTTCTTTTTTCCGACCATCAATGATATGGACAATATCATCTTGATAACTGTATAACATTTCCGGCTTTCGAATATCGGCTAAAGTTGCTTCTATCATGCAAATCCTTTTTAAATTTTATTTTACATATGATTATAGCATTTTAGTATGTATTATTGATTACTGTTTTGTCCCAAATAATTCCATAACTTTTTTCCACATCTCCAAATTTATAAAAAACTCATCTTTGTTGGCGTACAATTTGATATTACACGCTAAAACGAACCCATTCGTTTTAGTAGCAGGGACTAAAGTTCCTACGACCCCCTAAGGCTATGAAAACTATGTTTTTCGAGAACTTCAAAAAAGGCAAAAAGATGCAAGATCAAAGTCTTGAAAGATCCCAAAGCGGCGTTGAAAGCATTCTTGTAGTGCCTGAACTGTTGCCTCGAAAACGCACGCTCGTTCTTGAGGCGGGAACCACTCCCTTTGACTCGGACCTTACCCAAGAGTTCTTCTACATTATCCTCAGCGGCAAGGTAAAAATTTCCCAAATAAATCTCTCAAACGCACGCGAGCAGACCATTAAGCTTCTTTCGCGCGGGGATATGTTCGACGTGCTCACGCTGCTCGACAACCAAGAACACGATTACATCGCCACCGTTTTAGAGGCCGGAGAGGCGCTTGAGGTTCCCATGGAGGATGTGCGCACACTGATGCACAACAGCGACTCCTTTAACAGCTTTATGCTCTCATACATCGCCAATGAGATGCGAAGCCTCGAAGAGCTGACACTTGATCTCTCCTTGCATGACGTTTATGAGCGGCTTGTGCATCTGCTGGCGCGCAACACTGTGAACGAGGGAGGCAAAAGCCATCTGGAGCTTATCGACAACCTTTCGCACGAGGAGCTTGCAACACTGGTTGGAAGCGTGCGCAAAGTGGTCAACCGTAACCTGCAACGCCTCAAAGATGAGGGTCTTATCGAAATATCGCGTAAAAAGATAGAGCTCAAAAATCCGCAAACTCTTCTAGAAAAGCTTGATAGTGCCACTTAAGTGGCAGAAAAGAGTTCGCAATTTTTGTTAAACTTCTCCCATAAAAAATTCAGGGGCAACCCAAATAGGAGTTTATAATGTATATCACACCATATAATCCATTCAAGGAACTAAGAGATCTAGAGAGCCGTCTATTCAGTTCACGCAATACAAAAACAACAGAGAACGTAGCCACGTTCACCCCAAAAGTGAACACTCGCGAGGGTGAGTTCGCTTACCACATCGACGTGGATCTGCCGGGAGTGAAAAAAGAGGATATCAAGGTCGATATCAAAGAGAACGTGCTCACCATAAGCGGCGAGCGCAATTTTAAAGAGGAGGTCAAAGAGGAGGACTACTACCGTGTAGAGACTCACTTTGGACGATTCTCGCGCAGCTTTACTCTGCCGGAGCATGTCGATATAGAGAATATCGAAGCGGCATGTGAAAACGGCGTGCTTGAAGTGATCGTTCCGAAAATGGAGCAAAAAACAAGCATGAAAATGATCTCTGTCAAATAAAAAAATTAAACTCCTTTGCAATACAATGGTGCAAAGGAGTTTGCCATGTTAGACCCGATCCTTAGTGCATCTACTGCATGTTCCAAATAGACTGTGTTTCATAGGACGATGGCAGACGTTAAAAGTGTCAACCCACTTGCCCAATATCGCTGTTGATCAAAACTTCGATCCCGTATTTCACCTAGACGATTGAAGAATACTGCACGAGCCAATGCATTTCTGGCTTCACCCTTATTCAATCCTGCTTGTACACGGC
>NZ_JAEMQA010000148.1 GCF_022759005.1 Sulfuricurvum sp.
GATTTTATCAACAAGGAAGGCGTATGAGTATTCCCATTTATACTTATGATGCGGTTATTGTCGGAGCTGGGTTAGCTGGATGTGCAGCCGCTCGCGAACTGCAAAAAGCCGGCAAAAAAGTTGCCGTTATCACAAAACTTCACCCGTTGCGTTCTCACTCCGGTGCAGCGCAGGGGGGAATTAATGCGGCATTCAGCGATGCTGATAGCGTCGAGCTCCATGAGTTTGATACTGTCAAAGGGTCTGATTATCTTGCAGACCAAGACGTTGTACAGTTTATGTGTGAAAAAGCTCCTGAGACCATCCGTTGGGCAGAGCGTATGGGTGCCGCATTTAGCCGTAACGAAGACGGAACCATTGCACAACGCCCATTCGGCGGACAATCTTCTCCACGCGCCTGTTTTGCAAAAGACCGCACGGGACTTACCCTCCTTCAAACCATTTACGAACAAGCGTTCCGTGAGGGTGTCGAGTTCTGGGATGAGTGGTATGTAGCCGATTTGTTGTATAACGATGGAAAAGTCTACGGTGTTGCCGCCTATAATATCCGCAACTCTGAAAAAGCAATCTTCAATGCAAAAGCGGTTATGTTCGCTACCGGCGGTTACGCACGTGCGTTCAAAATCAATTCCAACGCTCACGCCAATACCGGAGATGGTCTCTCACTCGTAGCACGGCATGGTCTTCCGCTCGAAGATATGGAGTTTGTACAGTTCCATCCATCAGGGCTCTCCGGAAACGGTGTTTTGATCTCCGAAGCGGCTCGTGGTGAAGGTGGGAAACTTCTCAACTCACTCGGTGAGCGTTTTATGGAAAAATACGCGCCGAACGCTATGGAGCTTGCATCTCGTGACGTTGTTGCCCGCGCAATTATCCAAGAGATCCGTGAAGGACGTGGTGTCGGACCTCGTAAAGATGCTGTGTACATCGATCTCGTTCATCTTGGCAAAGAGAAAATCATGGAGCGTCTCCCAGAGCTTCGTGACCTTGCGATCACCTTCCTTGGTCTTGATATGATTAAAGAACCGATTTTGATCTCGGCAACGGCTCACTATTCGATGGGCGGTATCCCGATGGACAAACACGGTCACGTTCGTAAAAACAATACCGAATTCGTCGAAGGGTTCTACGCAGCAGGTGAGTGTTCGTGTTCAAGTGTTCACGGAGCAAACCGACTCGGAGCAAACTCTGTTCTTGAAGCACTCCTTTTCGGGCGCTTTGTTGGTAAAACCATGGTAGAGGAAGTCGATTCGATTCCGCTTCACCATGCAACCGAGGAAGATGCACAGCGAATGATCGATGAGATCAACTGGGTACTCACCAATAACGGTCAAGAATCGGTATCTCAACTTCGCGAAGAACTTCAACAATCGATGACCGATAACGCAGGTGTTTTCCGTACGGCAGAAACGTTGCAAAAACAAATGGAAATTTTGAGCGATTTGCGCAACCGATATAAAAATATCCGCATTTCCGATCAATCAAAAATTTTCAATACCGAGCTTCAAGAGGCAATCGAATTCGGCCATATGCTCGACTATTCGCTCTTTATCGTCGCCAGTGCGCTGGAGCGCAAAGAGAGTCGCGGAGCACACTACCGAGAAGATTTCCCGACACGTGATGACGAAAATTTCTTGAAACACACAATGGCGTATATGGATGCTGAAGGTAACATTACGTTGGATTACATGGACGTGACCCTCGGTCGCCATGAACTCAAAGCACGATCATATTAAGGAGAACGCCATGGATACTATTAAAACTCAACAAGTGACGTTCAAAGTTTTCCGTTTCAACGAAGAGACCGATTACCTCCCTTACTACAACACGTATGTTTTAGACGTAACGCACGAAGAGGTTGTCTTAGACATCCTCAACCGTATCAAATGGGATCATGACGGTACCCTTTCCTACCGCCGTAGCTGCCGTCACGGTATTTGCGGTGTCTGTGCGATCAAAACAAACGGCAAAGCGATTTTGGCATGTAAAACCCGTTTATTCGACCTTGTCGAAACATTCGGAAGCGAGATCATAATCGAGCCTCTCAGCACCAAGCGTGCCATCAAAGACTTGATCATCGATAAAAAAGATTTCTGGGACAAACATGCGGCAGTCAAACCGTATCTCGTTAGCGAAATCGAAGAGCACCCAGAACAAGAACATCTTGTCAGTCCGCATGATGCTGAAAAGCTTCTCGAAGCCGATTATTGTATCCAATGCGGTGCATGTCACTACTCATGCCCTTCACTGGCTGTCAATGATGAGTACTTCGGACCGGCGGCGTTTGCTGCGGCGTACCGATTCTCTGCCGATGTTCGTGATGATGCAGCCATTGAGCGTTTGCACGTTGTCAACGAAGAGGCACAAGGGGTTTGGGATTGTGTCAAATGTATGGAGTGTGCGGAAGTTTGTCCAAAAGAGGTCAATCCGATCGAAAAAATCACCAAACTCCACAACATGGTATTCGAAGCGGGAATCGCCAAAGACAACGTCGCTACACGCCATGCCGTCGGTTTTGCCCACTCAATCGAAAAACACGGTCTACTCGATGAGGGTGAACTCGTACGTTACTCTGAGGGGAATATCGGTGTTCTCAAACACGTTCCTGTCGCAATGAAAATGTTTGCCAAAGGTAAAATCGTATTGCCGTGGAATATGCCAAAAGCCGATAAACTTGATGAGATCAAAAAATTAGTCAAATCTTCATCAACAGTAAAGTTCTAGGGAGTACTCAATGGAAAAATTAAAATACGCACTTTTTACTGGCTGTACGGCAAAAGAGAGCACACCGGAACAAATGATGTCGACCTTAGCTGTCGCCAAAAAATTGGGAATTGAGCTTGTAGAACTCACCGAAGCATCATGCTGCGGTGCTTCACATCTCCAAGACTATGATGATTTTCTTTCACTCGTATTGAATGCGCGCAATATCGCCTATGCTGAAAAACACGGTCTTACCATGGTTACGATCTGTAATACGTGTCAGCTCAACACGGCGATGACCAAACACCGTCTTGATCACAACGCGGAATTGAAAGCCAAAGTCAACGCAAAACTCGCTGAAGTGGGACTTGAGTACAAAGGGACATCCCAAATCACCCATTTCTTGTACGCGATTATCGATGATTTCGGCTTGGACAAAATCAAAGAGATGGTCACGACCCCTCTGAGCCAATTCAACATCGCACCGTTCTATGGATGCCACAATATCCGTCCATCAGAACTTCAAAATGAAACACATAAAAGTCCGGAAAGCGCTTACCGACCGACATCGCTCGATGATTTAATCGTTGCGTGCGGCGGTGTAAGCGTCGATTACGAAGAAAAAAACAAATGCTGCGGTTTCCATGCAGAGCTTCAAGCACCGCGTACCGCAGCGATTCTTACCGGTAATGCCGTAGCAGGTGCAATGGATGCGAATGCCGACTGGATGGTGACACCATGCCCACTTTGCCATCTTAAACTCGATACGCAAACGCATCATGCTTCTGTTGCGATCGGCCGTGACGTTTCACTTCCGGTTCTTCATATGCAACAGATGGTAGGTTTAGCTCTTGGCTGCAGTGCTGAAGAGCTAGGTCTCAAACACCACGTTACGAAAGTCAATTTCGTATAATTTTCCTCCTGAACGGGGGAACCTTTCGCTCTGATTCTTTATTAAACAA
>NZ_JAEMQA010000032.1 GCF_022759005.1 Sulfuricurvum sp.
AAGATGCCGTATCACGTACGGCATGACGAGGTATTATTTGAAGATTTTTTGAAGATTTTTGGTCAGCATCCCATGCTTCTTGAGAAACGTATCCTCGTAAACTCTGCATCATAACTCCTTAGATTGTTTCTCCCTGCTCAATCGCTCTCTCAACTGCCGTTTTCGCCTCTTCGAGTAATCGTTTGCTCTTTGCTCTCAACGTAAAACTTTCGGAGATTTTTTCAGCGATGATTTGTTGCACTTTTTCATCGATTAAAGGCAAGGGAATAGATAAAAACTCATCTTTTCCGATAGCTGTTAAAATTGTTCCTGAGCATCCCTTTTTTAATACCGCTTGCATGGCTTCATTTTTCAGTAAAACCAAAAGAGTTTCACTATTGATTTGCTTAGAATTAATTGCATAAAATCCTGTTGAACACAAAGCTTTATTGTATTCAGCACTAACAATTGCTATGCTTTGTAGCGACCCTTCGATTGAAGATACAATAACTTGACCCGTATTAACTTTTCGTCTAGCACGTGTCGGGAGATCGGCACCTTTTTCTCTCATGCAACCTTTAATTTCACCATTTAAGCCAATATTTGAAAGTTCAATATAGTTGTATATTTCATTATCATTAGGTGTAAAATTCGTATCATTAAGTGTACATACTTCTGAAACAGTGGAATATCCACCCCGATAGCTTTTGATTCTTTCGATAATATCATCGTATTTGAGCTGGTAGTATTCGGCATCAAGTCGTCCGCTCATCCCGAAACTCTCGCTAAAGCTTTTAACGGCGACGCACTCATTGGAAGGGGTAAAATCGTTTAGTCCCAACTCTTCGAGGAGGAGTTCTTCGGCTTCGGAGTAGAGTTTTTTGCTCTCTTCGAGTTTTTGATACGCTGATTTTACGAGGGTTTCGATATGTATTTGGAAATCATTTGAAAAAATAGGAATTTGCAGTCTTCCAAGTTCTTCACAATTCAAATTAACTTGCTCTGTCTGTCTAGACAAATAATAAAGATAGTTTCTGCCATAAAATGAGTTCAGATAAATATTCACGTAATCAGGGACTATTTTTTTTGAGTCAACTCGTATTAAAGCTATGTTTTGATTAATATTTGCAGGAAGAATTTCTTCATTTATTTTTGTTGCTCTTCCGATAATCGCTTGTGTGGCTCCAATAATTGTAACAATAATATCATTTACTTGAAGCTGAGTACGTTTTATTTCTTGATTACCAAGATCAGATAAATAATGATTAAATTCAGGCTTTATAAAATTATCTCTTAGGTTATCTGTCTTGATAAACTTAATGTCACCACCATAAAATTTTTCATTCGCCATTGATGGTGTATGCCCAGTAGAAATAGTTTGAACTACTAGTTCAGACAGTAAAACACATTCGTGATTGCCAAGAATTCTTTTAATTCCTAAATATTCTTTTTTATAATGCTCTGCATCTAGTCTGAAAATTTCTGCATCATTTATAGTATCAGAAAAATTCAATTCAACTGCTTCCAGCCCATCCAATAATGCCTGATATTTGGCACTATCAAACGGGCTTAGGGCTTTGGGTAAAAACTCAACCCCTCTTTTTTCGCAAACTCGGCGAATGCTTCGGCGATACCATCTTGGGTGAGTCCGTCGTGATTAAAGAGGTCATGTTTGACAATCAAGTGATCGTGCGCATCGAGGCGAAGGGTGCCATCCTCGTTTTTGACGTAAATTTTTTCCCCGCTGTTGTCTTTGCTTGGTTCTCTCATCGTCGCAAAAAAGATGGGGTAGTCTTCTCGTTTCGGGCAAAGCTCTTTGTCCCATTTTTGCACAAATAAGACTGATGTTTTCGTCCCCGTGTGAGGTTTAAAGACATTGCCGTGTATTCCGACGACGGCGAGGATGCGGCATTTTTCAGCGATAAAATCACGGATATTTTTGTCGCTGGAGTTGTTAAAACGCCCTTGTGGTAGCACCACTGCCATCCGCCCGCCGCTTTTGAGCATATCAAGGTTACGCTCGATAAAGAGAATGTCCCGTCCTACTTTCGTTTGCCATTTACCTGCGGCATTTTTCCCCAGTTCGTATTTGGCGAGGATACGGCTCTCTTTTATATCCCCTGCAAAGGGAGGATTGGCGAGAAGAAGATCAAATTCGTATTCTTTATTGGAGTCTTTGTTGGTGCGGAGTTTTTTAAGCCGTCTCCACCCCTCGAAATAGCTATTCTGCCAATCTTCGTCTTTGGTCGTCTCATCCCATCGGTCATAATCGAGTGAATTGAGATTGAGGACATTGGTGTGACCATCGCCTGCGATGATGTTGAGCATACGTGATACACGGACACTCTTTTCGTCGAAATCGATTCCGAAGACTTTGTTCTTGACATACTCCAATGCTCTATCGGTTTTTCTCTCTGCGGTAAAGAGGTGCGATGCTTCGATCCCCATATCGGCATAGATTTTTTTCCACACGGCAAACACGGTATGGATAGGAAAACCACAGCTACCGCTGGCGGTGTCGATCATCGTTTCGGATTCTGTAGGGTTGAGCATTTGTACCGCCATATCGATAACGTAGCGAGGGGTGAAGTATTGCCCTTTTTCCCCTTTGGCGGTTTTGTTGACCAGATATTCAAAGGCATCATCGATAACATCGAGATTGGAGTTAAAAAGCTTCACGTCTTGGAGACTCGATACGCACACCGAAAGATGCGAGGGCGTTAAGCGAAGTTTTTCATCCTCGTTAAAAACACCACCCCATTCTTCTTTCGCTTTGCTAAAAATCCCTTCGATCTTTTCTTTGAGTTCACCGTCACTTTCACCGTAGTTGCGAAATTCGAGATTTTTGGTCAGCTTACGGGTGTTTTGAAGTTCATCAAAAAGTTTGATAAAGATGAGTTTGAACACTTCTTCAAAAACATCCACTCCCGCATTGGCTAAAACTTCATCTTCCATATCAAGAACGATACTTTTGAGGCTTCGGCGTTGGGTTTTTAGGATGTCTTTTTTAATCAAATCCTCGATGGTAAATTCTTCTTGGAGAATGTCTTTAAGCCCTTGATGACTTTGGGGAATATCCGTTATAGGCTCAAAATAGTTAGGGTCTTTACGGTGATAATACGCAATCTCTAGCCCATTACTCCATATTGCAATCGTCGCACCCGTAGCATTACAATAACTTTTGAGTTGTTCTTTACCGTCTTTGAGTTTGGGTTTTTTGACCTCGATGATGATGTAAGGGACGGTAGGTTGGATTTTATCCATAATGACAATGTCGGCACGTTTGACCTCACGCCCGAAATGGACAGGATACTCGACGTGCATTCGTGTAGTGGCGTAACCATATTCATCACGGAGTTTATAAATATAAAGCTGTCGCACGATCTCTTCAGGAGTTAGTTTAATCTCTTTTTTACGGACAAGACAAGAGACATAATAATTTATTCCGTTCTTGGTCTCTTTTTCAATAATTGTTTGTTCAAGTTGTTCGATGTAGTTGGCAAATAGATCAATTTTATAGTCGGAATCTTTGAGAATAGCGGATAGTTGCATGGGTATGGACCTTCAAGAGTAATGAGGGATTTATTATACTGAGGGGTTCCTTACAACTACCGCTCCACAAAGGGACAAAAAGCGTACCAAGAAATTGTTAGCAAGATGTTAGAAACGATT
>NZ_JAEMQA010000057.1 GCF_022759005.1 Sulfuricurvum sp.
TAATATTTAATTAACAAATATTTACCCAACTCCCACTACAATACCGAATATTTTTCACATAGGTTGACCATGAACAAAGTTCTCTCTTTTGTAAGCTCCATGAAAACCATGGCAGTTTTGATGCTCGTGTTTGCAGTAGCTATCGGCTATGCAACATTTATAGAAAACGATTACGGTACGATGACTGCCAAAGCGGATGTTTATAACGCCCGTTGGTTTGAAATACTGATGGCGCTATTGGCGTTCAATCTAGTCCTCAATATTCTCAATTTTAAAATGGCGCGTAAAGGGAAATGGTTGGTTTTTCTTTTTCATGCCGCTTTTTTAATTATTCTTGCCGGAGCAGGGGTAACACGTTATTTCGGGTATGAGGGGACAATGCACATTCGTGAGGGTGAAAGCAGTGATGCTTTGATCAGCTCTGAACCCTATGTTTCTTTCAAAGTGGTGAAAGAGAATAAGACCTATACGTTTAAAGAGCCTCTTTTTCTCTCAAAACGCACCTCAAACTTTTTTAAACGTGAGTTGGCAGTGGGCGGCGATACGATCAAAGTTCAACTTGAAAACTACATGGGCGATGCCCGTTATGAAGCCGTTGCCGACCCGAAAGGGGAACCCATTTTCAATCTGATGGTTACCGGTGCTATGGGTGCGCAGCAGGTTTCGTTGAAGCGCGGTGAGTTCATCGAGGCCAATGACATCGTTATCGATTTCGATTCGAATAAAACGTTTAATAAACCGGTTGTCGCTATCAGTGTTGAAGGTGATACCCCGTATATAAACACACCGGTGTCTTTGATGACGCTCAGTATGGATACACAGCAAACCTCCAAATTGAATGTCGGAAAGCACGAAATGACGAAGAGAACTTTGTTTCAAACACCTCAAAGCGGATTCGTGATGAGAGGTTTCTTGCCAAAAGGGTCTATGAAACTCGTAGCAGGTTCATCAAAGCCTAAAAAAGGGCCGATGATGCAGCAAGACGGTCAAGATGCCTTGACACTTAGCTTCGCATCCAAAGAGAACAAAGCGACTGAAGTTGTAATGGGGACTCCGGGAGATGTCGGAGAATACAAAAAGATCACATTGGGCGATATGACTATCGAAGCCTCATACGGTTCTATCGAGCGAAAATTGCCGTTTAGGATCGCGTTGCGTGATTTCCAACTCGAACGCTATCCCGGATCTATGTCACCGGCTTCCTATGCCAGTGAAGTGAGTGTAGAAGACCCTGCCAATCAGGAAAAATTCGATTTTAGGATTTATATGAACCATATTTTAGATTATGAAGGATATCGATTTTTTCAATCCTCATTCGATCAAGATGAGTTAGGAACGGTTCTTTCTGTCAATCACGATCCGGGAACGTTGATTACCTATATCGGATATCTATTGCTTGCCATTGGGATGTTTGGCGTATTACTTGTCAAAAGCGGCCGTTTTAATGCTTTGAGCGAAAAACTCAAATCGATTAAAGGACATAATAGCGTCGCTGCTTTGTTTGTGGCTCTATTGGTGATTTCTACTGCAACCAATGCCATTGCATCGGATGATCAAAATCCTGTTATTCAGGCAGCAAAATCATTTGATCGTGCCCATGCGGATAAATTTGGCCACTTGATTGTTCAAGACGCCAGCGGACGTATGAAGCCGCTTGATACTCTTTCGCATGAAATTTTGGCGAAGCTCAACCGCTCAGACAGCTTTTTAGGGCTCACTTCAAACCAAGTGGTTTTGGGGATGATGCTTCGTCCGGATGCGTGGAGAGAGATTGCGATTATCCGTACGGGTGACAAAGAGATCAACAAACTCATCGGTCTTGCTCCAGAGGCTAAAACGGCCGCTTTTTCACAATTTTTTGAAGTACCTGATGAAATCAGAGGGTACAAGCTCGCACAACTGGTTGATGAAGCAAATCGCAAAGCGCCCGGAAAAAGAGATAAATTTGACAAAGTATTGCTTCAAGTCGATGAACGTGTCAATGTAGCCTATATGGTCTATACCGGTTCATTGGTCCGCATTTGGCCGAAACCGAACGATAAAAACCATAAATGGGATGCGACAATCGAAGCATTACAAACCCTTTCACCAAAAGAGGGTGAAATCGTTCGTCTTCTTGCTATTAGCTATTTCGGTGCTATCGATGAGTCAATGAAAAGCGGTGATTGGAAAAAAGCGGATGAAGCACTGAGTCGCATCGACAAATATCAACGCTTTGTCGGTGCAAGTGTTTATCCGAACGACACAAAAACCAAAGTTGAAATTTTCTACAACAAATTAAATGTTTTCGAGCAATTGTGGCCGCTTTATTTTGTGGTCGGATTTACGTTACTCATTTTATCGTTCATTAAAATTATCAAACCCTCATTCCGTGAAGAGTGGCTCAGTAAAGTCTCTTTTGCTCTTCTCGTCCTCTTTTTTGCGGCACATACCGCAGGACTCATTATGCGCTGGTATATCTCAGGTCATGCTCCGTGGTCGAACGGTTATGAATCTATGATCTATATCGGTTGGGCGAGTGTGTTAGCAGGATTTATATTCTCACGCCGCTCTGTGATGACGATGGCGGCTACGGCGATAATGACGGGGCTTATCCTCTTTGTTGCCCATCTGAACTGGATGGATCCGCAGGTAACCAATCTCGTTCCGGTTCTCCAATCGTACTGGTTGGCAATCCACGTTGCTATGATTACCGCAAGTTATGGCTTCCTCGGGTTGGGAGCGTTGCTTGGCATGATCGCATTGATCCTTTTCATCATGAAAAATGCAGAGAATTCACAGCGACTTAATCTTGCTATTCGTGAGTTGAATGCCATTAACGAGATGAGTTTGCTGGTTGGTTTGGTACTCCTCACTGTCGGAAATTTCCTCGGAGGTGTTTGGGCGAATGAGAGCTGGGGACGATACTGGGGATGGGATCCAAAAGAGACATGGGCGCTTGTGACAATTCTCGTCTATGCAGTAGTATTGCATTTGCGCTTTATCAAAGGGGCATATACCGAATACATTTATAGTGTTGTATCGCTTTTGGCGTTCACGTCAGTATTGATGACCTATTTTGGGGTCAACTACTATCTTGCAGGGATGCACTCATATGCAAAAGGGGATCCGGTTCCGGTACCTGATTTTGTACCGTGGACCTATGCAGTCATTGCGATTGCTATAGCGATGGCGTATCCGAAGAGAAGCACGAAGTAAAATTTCTTGTCATCCCGAACTGCTCGTGCCCTTTAGGGTAGATTCGGGATCCATTCTTCTTAGATTCCGTATCACGTACGGAATGACGAATTTATTTAAACCACCCTTTGACCTTTTCAAATGCCGATTCGAACAAACTTTCATGCGGTTTTGACTCGATACCGAAACTCTCTTGGAGTTTTTGGAGAAGTTCTTCTTGTTCTGAATTTAGACGATTAGGGTAGGTGAGTCGGATTTGCGCAATCAAATCCCCTTTGCCGCGTCCGTGCACATCGGCGATCCCTTCACCTTTGAAACGGTATTGCTGGGCATCTTTGGTCCCTGTTTCGAGCTCTAAAGTCAATTCGCCGTTGAGCGATGGGATAGTGATATTTTCACCGAGTACCGCTTGGGTGAAGAATACCGGAACTTCGAGGTAAATATCGTTGCCGTTTCG
>NZ_JAEMQA010000110.1 GCF_022759005.1 Sulfuricurvum sp.
GTTGGTAGATACGGTAAATATTTAGCGGTAAAAAGCTGTTGACTGTCCGTAAGGACGGAGTATTTCACTACCGCTTCACTTTTTTGGCTGCACAAAATAAGCCCGATGGTAGGATTGTCATCTGAACCTTTGCGTTGCTGATCGTACATGCGTACATACGTGTCCATCTGTCCGACATCTTGATGGTTAAGTTTACCCAGTTTGAGATCAATGAGGAGAAAACATTTGAGTTTGAAATTGTAAAATACCAAATCAATATAAAAATCTTGATCTTCAGTACGTATGCGTTGCTGACGCTCAACAAAGGCAAAACCCTTGCCAAGTTCGAGCAAAAAGTGTTGTAAGTTATCGATAAGCCCTTGCTCCAAATCACTCTCTAGTACACGGTTTGAAGGAAGATTTAAAAAGTCTAGGACATAAGGGTCACGCAAATACTCTTTTGGATTTTGTCGCAAAAGAGCTGTTTGTTCTTCTGCTTCAAAAATTACAGGCGTTGTGTCTTGACTCGATAGCAATCGCTCATAATATAGAACACCGATTTGTCTCTCCAGCGCTCTTGCACTCCAGTGATGTTCGATGGCAGTTTGCATATACCACTCTCTGGCTTGTGGGTTTTCAATACGGATCAAGAGGCGGTAATGTGTCCAGCTTAATTCGGTACGCACTGCGTTCCATTTTGGAAGGACTAAATAAAATGAGCGCATATTGCGAAGATTTCGTTCATCAAATCCCTTGCCAAATTCTTCAGTTAGTTGTAGTGAGAGCTGTTTAAGCTGCTGTTTTCCGTATTGAGCACGCGTTTGTCCATTTTGCTCCTCTTCGACTATGAGACGACCAATCTCCCAGTAACTTTGTACCATTGTGCTGTTGATGGTGTTATAAACAGTACTTCTGGTATGAGTAATAACATCACGAATGTCATCAAGAAGTTTATGGGCAAGCTCAATCACACTGCAACTCCCATAATTTCTGTGTCCAACACGATAATTTTCATAATGTCTCTCTTTGTATTGATTTTAATATAATTTCACTTAAATAGAGCAATTTTCAAACCACTTCTTCACTGTAGCATAGGCTTCTTCGCTAGTTTCTGTGCTCGAGTAAAAGTCTGTATCCAATACCTCATATTCATCTGCAAAAGGAATAGCTGTTATCTCAGGAAGTTCTATTTCGATCAGGCCCCCATTCTTATCATTATGGAGGATGACTACAGTATCATCGAAAAATCGAATCATCTCTTTTCCTCCAAAGGCACCATCTCCCTCGGGTGGTATTAATCCAAAGGTGTAGCATTGTCCACATTGGCATTTATTCCCGATATGGTAATCCTTCAGTGCGTCCATCCAAAAATCGACACTTTCTCCTTTGATACCAGCGGCTGCGTAAGCGATGAAAGCATAGGTTTTTGGGAAATTGACAAGCATATTATTTCCCTGCATCATCGATCATGAGAAAAAGCTTCAAATCCTCTCGTAATTCGGGTGATAGCTTATCCCATCTTTTTTGGATACGATTTAGTCTCGCAGTTTTCCCCCTCTTCTCACAAAGGTGCATATCACGCACAAGGTAGTGATAGCGAATCACATCTTTTGTCCAATCAGAGAGAAAAAACCAACGTTTAACAATGTGCCAACTGAGCTCTTCATGGTTAGTAAAACTATAGGTTCCATCCAGCTTATCACCATCGTCTTGATAGGCACTGTATGGTTTACCTACATCATGAAATAAAGCAGGGATAATAAAGCGGTAGTGTTTCATTCTAACAGCACTGTAGGCGACTTTCAATGTGTGACCGAGCACACTATGCTGGTGATGTTTGTTTTGTTTTAGGAATAGTGTTATTAAAAATGGTTTACTAAAAATTGTGTTCATTTGTCTCCTCCAATTATAGGCAATAGAGAGGTAATATCTTTACCTCCAACCGATAAAGAAGCATGCCCTTCAGCTAAAAAAGATTCACCAATAACATTTCCATTCGTATCGAAAACTATTGCAGGACTATCGGCTTTATAGCGAAAATAATACCGCTTAATCTCTCCCCATATTGTAAGCTTTCCCTTATTTTCAACATAGTGGGCACGAACTATTTGAGAAACTTCATTCATCTGTTCATGAAATGATTTATTGACAAGATCTTCAAGTTTTCGAATATAACGTAACTTTTCTAGCATAGCCAATACAAAAATTGGCGTTCCAGGGGCATCAGATCTTTTAAAATCAGTATCTACAAAAATATGAATCGCTTTTGCTTCTATTTGCTCAGGGGTTAGGTCGTCATGTTTTTGTGTTGCAAGGTCTTTAAATGCCATTTCAACTCCTTTTGGTTGAAAAAATAATACTAGACTATATGGACATAATCTGTCTTAAAAGCACTAATAATTTTTAATAGTTCAGCAATAATAGCTTTTATCGTCTCAAACTCTCTATTTTTCTGTATCTGATCATCAAGGTAGAGTCGTTTATTCACTTCGATCATTACCGATATGACAGCTTGATCTTTATGATAATATTCCAGCGGAACAATCGTTCCGGCAAAGGGTTCGTTGACCGTCACGCAATAACCGCAATCATTCAAATATTTAACCAATTGCTCAACAAGCTCAAGCGGCGTATGAAACGAGTCTGACCCAATGCAAAAATCAGGGCGCATAGTATTGTCAACATGAGGAAGCTGCTCATCGTTAAAACTGTGGCAATCTACGATTACCGCTTTGCCATGCTTAGAAAGCTCTTCTGTAACCGCTTCATACAAAGCTCGATGATGAGGGCGATAATAACCCTCAACAATCTCTTTTTTTATATCAGTAGTAACCTCACGTAATATATTTTGATGATGATCGCGTTCATATACTATCCCCATTCCAAAACGTTCTTCCATCTCTTCACCCGTCTCAAATCGCTCAACATCACATACAATTCGGCTAATAGGAGAAACAACACAATGCGCAGCTTGATAATCAAACAACTCATCGGTATAATGGTCGGTTAATATACGTATTGCTTCATCAGGATCACCTATCCATCGAGTATTGTAATGTTCAGGTATGAAAGTCGAACTGTGTGGTATATGCAAAATCATTGTTTAGCACGGTACGGAAAAGTTAAAATTTACAAAAGTGTATTTGTCCATCCGCTTCACGTTCCTTCTAGGGTCTTCTATCACTATAATCTTCTCAATCAATAATCCTAGTTCCTGATCGGACAAATGTTCAACTGCTTCATTATGGAAAATCAAACTTTCACCCAGTATTCCATCCCATACCCACGATTCGTAGCGTGCTTCAATACCTTCAATTTTCACATTGGTCATATTTATGATTCTTGTATCTTCCTCTACACTAACATCAGAAAATCCAGACAACTCATGTTCAAATATAGTCGTTTCTATCGGCGCCCCATTAGTGTAGTGAATACTGGTAATAACCCGCCCTATTCTGCTTTGAAAAATGATTTTGTAGAATTCACGTGAGTGTTGATATTTTTCAATATCATCTATCTCATCCATATCTATCCTGTGTACGATTTCCTTAGAATATCTATTGTAAAAGCGTATTTCACCTGCTAACATGGTATCACTTCCTTTCCATCATCTGTGAGAGTTG
>NZ_JAEMQA010000049.1 GCF_022759005.1 Sulfuricurvum sp.
AATCCGCAGTTATCTTTAAATGATCGTAATAGGTCTTGGTATTCCACTCTAATCGTCACCTTTCACCAGAAAATTTCGGCAAATTTATATTTTTTAATCTCTTTTTAAACATAAGTAGTTTAAAGGGAGATGAACTTTTTTTATTTTACTGTTTATTAGGTTAAGAAAGATTAAAATAATGCTCAATAATAAGACAATTAATTTAAAACGTGTAAAAGTAGATCAAAAATGCAGGGCTTCATCATCAAACTAACTCGCGCTCGTGAAGAAGATATGATTGTTACTATCATAGCGGAGGAAAGCTTACAGACCCTTTATCGATTTTACGGTGCACGACACAGTCCTATCAATATGGGATTTAAAATCGATTTTGAAGCCGAGCATTCTCTCAAATCCTCGATCCCCAGAATGAAAGATGTCATCCATTTAGGCTTTAACTGGATGGGAGAATATGAACGTCTCCGTCTTTGGCAGCAATTTATCACCCTCTTCCACCCTCATTTGAAGGATTCCGAGTCTATCGGCGATTTTTACTTTGCCCTGCTCAATGATGCTTCTATACGATGGAGGGATCAAAATCCCAAGCGGGTGGCCATCGAATCGTACGTACGACTTTTGGATCATGAGGGGCGGCTGCATCGGGAGCTGGAGTGTTTTTTTTGCGATCTTCCGATAGAAGATGATATTTCACTTATCCGAGCATTTTTACCGGCACACCAAAATTGTTCTCATACCCTCTCCATCAACCCAAAAGGACTTGAGTGGCTCTATACGAATACATCTACCCTCTTTTTGGATGACAAAGAGGTGGATCGGTTATGGTATGTCCTCAACGAAGGGCTTTAGGACAACGTGTAAAATTTCACCCCATCTTCGTAATGTTCGCAGAGCATCGGAGGCGTTTTAACAAAATCGGCATGTCCAAAAAAGAAAAGAGTCTCACGATTCTGCGCCAAACGGCTAAGGCGCTCAACAGCACGAATGACTGTTGCTTCATCAAAATAAATCAGCATATTCCGCGAAAAAATAACATCAAAACGCCCCAATGCAAAGAGAGAATCCTCAAAAATATTGACCGTATGAAAATGGACAAGCCGCTTCACTCCATCGGCTATGTTAAACATCCCCCCAACTTTTTGAAAATATTTCTCCTGAAGATGGGGAGCTGTTTTATGCAATGAACGTCCGTTGTACATCCCTTCCTGCGCCAAAGAGATCACGTCACTGTTAATGTCCAGCGAGACAATCTCGATCCGATGAGGCAAAATCCCCTTATCCAGTAATGCCATTGCTATCGAATACGGCTCTTCTCCCGTTGATCCAGGAGCACACAAAACCCGAATCGGCTTACCGGAACGGAGAGCCCGTTCGGCACAAAAAAAGATTTGGCGCGATTCTCGGAAAAAATAGGTTTCATTGACGGTGAGCATATTGATCAATGCTTCCAAAATTCCCTTGTTTGTTTCAATGGCATAACTAAGTTCTTCGAATGAATACAGCGAGTGATTTCGACAAAAATAGATTAGTTTTGTTGCGGTGACCGATTCTTTCTGGTTGAAATGGATGCCGGTAATAGCTGTAAACCGATCCAATACTGCACGCGGGCTTTGAAAGTTTTCGACTTTTTTTTCGATCGGCGGCTCTATGGGCAACGATTTTTTGGGCTTAAACCAATCAAACATAACTGCCACCGTACGTTTTGATCTGTTCGATGATCTCGCCGATCGAAGCGACGTTGCCGTTACAGACAAGCTCTTTGGCGCGACGAGGCATCCCGTATACTATCGCGCTCGCTTCGCTTTCAAACAGGCAGTCTCCCCCCGATTCATACAAAGCCAACGATCCCAATGCACCGTCATCTCCGATCCCTGTGAGGATGACCCCCATCCGTTTTAGTCGAGGGGAAAGTTCCGCGGCCGAAGCAAACAAAATATCGATTTGAGGATTATACGAATATCCCTCTTCTCCCATCGGATGGAGCCATAATTCCCCGCTTTGCTCATGTACCCGTGTCGTTACGGAACAAATATAGATTTTGCCTTTTTGAAGGATTGTGGGCTGAGTGACCCCTTCAATTGGCAAAATCACGACAGATTGAAGCTGATGAATAAAACTGGGGATAAAAGAGGCACTCATGTGTTGCGCAATAACGATAGTCCCCCTAAACCGACTGTCCAATGACGAAAGAATCGAATAAATCCGACCTGGACCGCCCGTTGAAGCACCGATGAGGATAAGAGATGAAATAGTCATGCGGTATTTTAACCCAATAAAAATAGATTAAAGACGAAAGGGGAGAGAAACATAGGTATGTTTTTTGCTTGTTCTCTTTTAAATCCAATCGAACGGGCATCTATGCGCATTAATAAAGCAAGTGAAGCAGTTTTGGCAAAATATGCCGCACCGGAAAAAAAGCTGCACATCGAACCTCTGTATAAAACCCGAACAGGGACAAAAAAAGGGACATCACTCCAAGAGTTTTATGAAGAGGTATTCGCAAAAGGACACACCCAAATCGAACAAGTCTACAACGGAAAAAATGCCAATGAAATAGAACTAATAATGATGAGCAACCGCAAACTTATAGAAAATCAACAGCAAAAGCGCTAAAAAACTCTCTAGATTTCGTAATAATGAGGCTGATACGCTTGATCCAGTTCGGAGAGTTTCATTCCGAACAGTCCCCTCATTTTTTCTTCAATATCGCCCCAAAAATATTCCAATATCAAACTTGAACCGACATTCCCATCAATTTTATAAAAGGGTCCCTCCAACGCTTCGATAATCTCAATCACTTCGATTTCATGGCTCGGACGTGAGAGTTTATATCCTCCCGAAGCCCCTCGGATACTGCTTACGAGATTGTTGCGGCGTAAAATGGAGAGAAGCTGTTCAAGATACCCGTGCGATATCTGCGTCATCGCGGCAATCTCTCGGACCTGCATCGCCCGAGCGTAGGGAGCATGCGACAAAACATGCATTGCTGCCAATCCATAGATCGCTTTGGACGAGAGTGCTGCCATTATTCAAACCCTTTTGGGTAGATTTTTTTTGCAATGTAATAAATTTTACACGCAACACAAAAACCGAACAAAAGTTCCAATGCGGCACAAAATAAAAAGATTCCCACAACAACAGCTATCACTGCATCTGCGTGAAATAAAGAGGCAATTAGTACTATTAGCGTAAAAATTGTCCCGAATATCGCAGCAAGCCGCTTCGCTCCCGCATCTTCCATTTTGATCGGAAGTGAAAATTGTTTCTGTATCAGCAACGATAATCTGTTTAGCGGACTAAATTGTTTGTATCCGGACAGACGTAAAATAAAATCAACAATCAGAGTAACTAAGATGAGGGGATTTTGCACGACTAAAAAAACCATGAGAGCAATAATCACAAATAACGTATTGATTCGGGTTACCGTAGCATCGACCTGACGAAAAATTAAAGGACATTGTTGAGCCATAATTTCCTCCTTTTTTTTCACCATTATAATGGAGAAGCTTTTAAATTGTCAAGTATCCATATCAAGTTACTAAGGTATTAAAATTTAAACCAAAAAAA
>NZ_JAEMQA010000019.1 GCF_022759005.1 Sulfuricurvum sp.
AGGCATGTTCACACATACCGCATCCCGTACAGACATCCGCATGAACAATTGGGACAAGAAACGCATGTTTTCCTGTTCGTTCATTTTTTGAGTATTCGATGGTAATGGCTTGTTCCATGAGAGGGCAGGCGCGATAACACGCGTCGCATTGAATCCCCCATGTGGCGATACACGATTCTCTGTCGATAACCGCCAGTCCCATACGGGCTTTATTGATATCGAGTTTGGCATGTGCTTGAACATAGTTACTAACCGACGGTTCATTAAGCGCGCCGCTTGGACACACCGGAACACAAGGAACATCGCTACACATATAGCACGGTATTGTGCGTGGTGTAAAAAATGGAGTTCCTATTGGAAGGTTATCTCCCGGTTTTGCCAACATGAGAGTATCGTAAGGGCACGCTTCTACACATAGTCCGCATTTGATACAATTTTTAATGAACTCATCTTCTTTTAACGCACCGGGAGGACGCAAAACTAAAGGAGCGGCTTTTACCTCCCCCACATAAGCACTCCATACTAACGCACCCATCGCACTTAGCCCGATCCCTCTCGCGATGGAGAGGAGAAAGCGGCGACGATCGTTTGTCGGAGAATTTTTCATGACTCTATCCGTTACGCTTTATAGATTTTGACAGCACATTTTTTATGGTCGATTTGTTTGGAAATCGGGCAGGTATGATCCAAACAAACTTTATTGATGAAGACTTTTTCATCAAACCATGGAACAAATACGAGTCCGCGCGGAGGACGGTTACGACCGCGTGTTTCGACGTGCGCTTTTACTTTACCGCGACGCGATTCGACCCAAACCATATCTCCTTGTTTAACACCTCGTTTTTCAGCATCTTTCGGATGGATATAACAGAGTGCTTCAGGAACGGCACGATAGAGTTCAGGAACCCGCATCGTCATTGTTCCGCTGTGCCAGTGCTCTAATACACGACCGGTACAGAGCCAGATATCGTAGTTGGCATCCGGTACTTCGGTCGGTTCCATATACGGTCGGAAAAATATTTTCGCTTTGCCGTCCAAATGGACTTTGGTTTGATCCGTAACCCCTTGGAGATTACCCGATGGGATCTCTTTAAACGCATGTCCGTAGAATGAGAATGGACCGCTATTCGCTTTTTTCGCATAAGGATCGTATTTTGCGTTGTAGCGCCATGCGGTCTCTTTGCCATCTACAACCGGCCATTTCAAGCCGCGTACTTTATGATAGGTATCAAAGTCGGCATAGTCATGACCATGTCCGTCACCGAATTTTCGGTACTCTTCCCAAAGGTATTTTTGGAGGAAAAAGCCATACCCTTTAAACGGTTTGCCATCACTTCCGACAACATTACGTTTGTCCCCTTCAACTTCAGAATTTTGGTACCCTTTGCCTACCGCATCAGGCCATTTATAGCTTTTAGAGGTCGAGTTGGCAAACAAGACATCATAAAGGGTATCGGTCTCTTTATATCCCATCGCTTTTGCTGCAGGGAGCACATCTGGCAATCCGCCATCCAGCCCAGGGATTTTTTGCGCACCCCATACCTCTTTGATAGTAAAGCGTTTTGAGAGTTCAACAAACTGCCATGTATCTGACATGGCATTCCCTACCGGAGTTACCTGCTGACGCCAGTGCTGTGTTCGGCGTTCCGCATTACCGTACGCACCCCATTTTTCATACATCATTGCACTCGGCAAAATCAAATCCGACACTTTCGCTGAAATCCCCGGATAACCATCGGAGGTAACAATAAAGTTATCCATTTCACGTGCTGCTTTGATCCAGTGTTCGGCATTGCCGGTATCTTGATATGGATTACATACGCTGACCCATGCGAATTTCACTTTCCCGTCTTCGAGATCACGGTGAATCTGGGTGAAATGCGATCCGATTTTCGGATTGAGTGTACCAGATGGAATGTGCCAGATTTCCTCAGCTCTTTTACGATGATCAGGATTGGTGACAACCATATCCGCTGGGAGGCGATGGGTAAAGGTTCCTACTTCACGTGCGGTTCCACACGCTGATGGTTGACCAGTTAGAGAGAATGCACCACTGCCCGGTTTAGCTTGTTTACCGAGGAGAAAGTGAACCATATACGCTTGCTCATTAATCCATGTTCCGCGAGTATGCTGGTTGAATCCCATCGTCCAGAAGGTGAGGCATTTACGTTTTTGCTCGATGTAGAGATCGGCCATTTTTTGAAGTTTCGCTTTGAAATCAGCGATACTTTCGTCCGGATCGCCTTTTGAAACGTGCGCTGTATAGTCGAGAGTATAAGGAGCAAGCCCTTTTTTGAACTCTTCAAAAGTGATTTTCCAATGTTTATTAGCATCATTGGTATTTTTCATCTCCAGCGTATCGCCTGCTTTGTAACCCAAATACCCTAAGCTAACCCCCTCATCGGCGGTGAGTACTTTGGATTTTTGTTTCGCGGCGGTATCAAGTTCACTTTTTTTGTATTTTGGATGGTGAATATCATCCCGCAATCCATAGCCAATATCAACGGGTCCGGTAGCAAATACGATGTATTTATTGACAAAATCCCAATCGATTGCTTCAGGATGGTTATAAACAATTTCACGAGCAATGTAGTTAAAAATAGCCAAATCGGTATTTGGTTTGAAGATAATTTCTACGTCTGCAAGGTCCATTGTTCGGTGTTTGTAGGTTGAGAGAACAACTACTTGTACTTTGTCTGGATTGCTGAGTTTGCGATCTGAAACACGTGACCAAAGAATAGGGTGCATCTCTGCCATATTGGAACCAAAAGCCACGATGGTTTCGGCAAGCTCGATATCATCATAACATCCCGATGGCTCATCTGCACCGAAAACGTTCATGAATCCTGTAACGGCAGATGCCATACACAGACGTGCATTGGGATCGATATTATTGGTACGGAAACCCGCTTTCATGAGTTTAAGGGCGGAAATCCCCTCCATAATGGTTTGTTGACCGGAGCTAAACATCGCAATCCCCGTAGGTCCTTTTTCTTTGAGAACGGATTTGATGTGTACTTCCATCTCATCAAAGGCACGCTGCCAGCTGACGGGTTTAAATTTACCGTGTTTATCAAATTCACCTTTGTCATTCATACGCAAAAGGGGTTGGGTAAGGCGGTCTGCACCGTACATGATTTTGGCATTAAAGTATCCTTTGATACAGTTAAGACCACGATTGACGGGAGCGAGTGGATCACCCTTGACAGCAACGATACTGTCATCTTTGGTCGCCATCATGATGCCACACCCTGTTCCACAAAAACGGCACGCCGCTTTATCCCAACGCCATCCCGCTTGCGCTTGATTTGAGGCAGCCTCTACACTTGCAGGAACGGCCATCCCGACTGCCGCAACAGCAGATGCGGCAGCGGCACTTTTTAAAAACTCTCTTCTATCCAATGACATTAAATCCTCCTAAATGAAATCATGTTTATCC
>NZ_JAEMQA010000158.1 GCF_022759005.1 Sulfuricurvum sp.
TAATAAGTTTACTTTTTTTACGAAATTGGTATTTGATAAAATTATTTTTACTTTTGATAATAATGACACTTTAGAAATAATCAAAAAAGAGAAAAGAATAGAACTTATTTTAAATGAGAATGATAAAAGACCAGTTTCATTTATTTATCCTTCTAAAGAGATGGATAGAGAAATGAAAGACTTTTTACCTTCTCGTATGATTGAAGATTTTACACCACGCTTTATACGAAGAGTAGGTGCGGATCGATGGCTTAATGAATTATCAGGTGAACGATTAACAACGGAAGAGATACTAGAAAAATACAACAACGAATTTCCTGAGCATATTTTAGAACGGATTAATGGGAAAATTCCTAAAGAACTTTCCCGATTTTTGAAAGCAATGAGTGTCTATTTTATCCAAGAACAACGACTGATTTTACGACAGCCTATCTCTGACCATCGTATGAGAGAAGAAATTGTTATTACCGATAGCATCGAAAAATATTCCAAAGAATTAAGTAAACTTATTAAACAAAAAATTGGTGAATACGCACAAATCACGCAATCGCTTGATAATAGTTTTCCAAAAAGACTTTTTGGACAAAATAGTAACTCTTTTTCTATTGAGGAATTAAAAGTTAAATTAACCGCATTACAAACAAAACGACAAAAAATTTCAGAATACGGTTTATTAAAATTGGATGATGATAGTTCACTTTTAGCAAGTGAACGTATTGATGAGAGTGAAAAAAAAGCATTGTCTCTCTATATTGCAGATAATGAAACAAAACTTTCTGTCTTTGATGCTCTAGTGCAAAAAATAGAGCTTTTTACGCAAATACTCAATGAACGACGGTTTACTTTTAAATCTATTGAAATAGACAAAGAACAGGGATTTATCTTCAAAACCAAAAAAGGGGATATCCTCAAGCTGACTGAACTCTCTTCGGGTGAACAGCATGAGGTTGTTTTACTTTTTGAACTTCTTTTTAATGTTAAAGAGAATTCATTAGTCCTTATTGATGAGCCTGAAATATCACTTCACGTCGTATGGCAAAAAGCATTTTTGAGAGATATAGAAGAGATTATTAAGCTCCAAAAAATAGATATAGTCATTGCGACCCATTCACCCTTTATTATTGATGAAAGATGGGATTTGACCGTTAATTTGGAGGAGTCTGAAATTGTCAAATAGTCTAAGAGAAACGGCTAATGAGTTATCTTCTAAGTTAGTTGCTATTCGATTAATACTCAACTATCCGTCTAATGAAGCGAAAGTTTTTGTATTACTTGAGGGCGAAACAGATATTAGATTGTTCAAAAAGCTTTTTGATCTGAATAAAGTTGAAGTAGACTCACTCCAAGGAAAAGAGAAAGTCATTCAAGCTCTCCAAATATTACTTACTGAAGGCTATTCTCAGGTTATTGGTATTAAAGATGCAGATTTTGACCATTTAGAAGAAACTCAAGCCATAGAAAATCTATTTACAACCGATTACCATGACATGGAAGTATCGATGATAGAATCGGATGCTTTACAATCACTTATTTGTGAATACGCACATACACAATCGAATAACGCTGAATTTCTCTCAAATCTTAAAAAAAACATTTATGATAGTGCAATCACTATTGGTTATTTGCGATGGTTTAATCATAAGCAAATCAGCAATAAACTCTTGTTTAAGAACTTGGATTTTAAGATTTTTGTGCAACAAAATGATTACCAATTGAATCTTGATAAAGAAAAATTATGTGCACGATTACTTGATGATTCCAAAAAGAAAAATTCTGCTTTATCAATAGCTTCTCAAGAGTTAGACGATGCAATACTGCATTTGAAAACACTATCAGCAGATAAATTACAAATCTGTTGTGGGCATGATTTAACTAAACTCATTGCTTTGGCATTAGGCAATAATCTTAATGGTGATAAAATTGAAAGTGCTTTAAGACTATCGTATTCATTAGACTATTTTAAAAAAACTAACTTATATGTGTCCCTAATGAATTGGTCATCCAATTCACACAAAACATTATTTGCATCTTAACTTCATAAAGGGCTACTTCGTGGATAAAAAATCGATTTTGGACTATACCAAAGGGGAACTTGCTTCAATGGTGAAACCCTCGTTTCGTGCTAAACAAATCTGGGGATGGATCTATCATCAATACGCCCAGAGTTTTGAGGTGATGGCTAATTTGCCCAAAGCGATGCGGGAATCATTGGCACAGGAATATACCCTTATGCCGTTGAAAATCGCGCGCAAAGAGTGTTCCACCGATGGGACAATTAAATATCTTTTTGAACTGGGTGATGGAAAAACCATCGAGACCGTCTGGCTGAAGATGAAAGAGGAGAGCATCGATGAGGAGGGAAACATTGAGCAGGAAGCTCGTTTCACCGTCTGTGTCTCGACCCAAGTGGGATGCAAAGTGGGGTGTTCGTTTTGTCTCACGGCTAAGGGGGGATTTACCCGTGACCTAACCGCCGGGGAGATTGTCGCCCAAGTGTTGGCGGTCAAAATGGACAATGGTTTAGCTGCCCATCGACGGCTTAATATCGTCTATATGGGGATGGGGGAGCCACTGGATAATTTGGACAATCTCGCTCGTGCGATTACGATTTTTAAAGATGAAGAGGGTCTTAGCATCAGTGGAAAACGCCAAACGGTCTCGACCAGTGGTTTAAGTAGTAAGATTGATAAATTGGGACAAATGGATTTGGGCGTTCATATCGCGATCAGTCTTCATGCCGTGGATGATGAGCTTCGTAGCGAACTTATCCCCATGAACAAAGCGTACAACATCGCCTCCATCATCGAGGCGGTCAAACGGTTCCCCATCGATACACGCAAACGGGTGATGTTTGAGTATCTCGTGATCAAAAACAAAAACGATGATTTGGTCTCTGCCAAAAAATTGGTCAAACTGTTGCATGGGATTAAAGCTAAGGTCAATCTCATCTATTTCAACCCCTACGAGGGATCAGACTATGGTCGTCCTACCCGTGCGGATATGGTAGCGTTTCAAGAGTATTTGGTTAATCATGGGGTGTTGTGTACCATCCGTGACTCCAAAGGGTTGGATATTAGTGCGGCGTGTGGTCAGCTCAAAGAGAAAGAGTTGTCCAAAGAGGGTGTTTAATAAAGCGCGGTATACTGCGCGTGGGCTTCCCGCCGAGGGAAACAGAGTGTTAGCGCAACTATCGGGATGTATTATAAAAAGGAAACATATGTCAGGAATGGATTGGGTGCAAATGGGGTTTATCGCGGTAGTGGTTTTGGGTGGTTTGGGTGGTTTTGTGTGGGCAGTGATGAAAGAGGATTAAGGCTCTTTCTCACTTTTTTTATGATATAATTCGCTTCTCATTTAGAGAATTTTTGCGAAAGGATCAAGTCGATGCCAAAAATGAAATCGGTTAAA
>NZ_JAEMQA010000142.1 GCF_022759005.1 Sulfuricurvum sp.
GAAGGGAAATCACTGAAATGCTTTTACAATTTAGTGTTAATAATTTTCGTTCTATCAAAGATACTGCAACGTTTAGTATGCTGACTTCCTCAAAAGATGAAGGTAAGTGTTTTGAAGTTAGAAACCATAATCTATTAAGAAGTTCAATCATCTACGGTGCGAATGCAAGTGGTAAAAGTAATCTTTTGAAAGCAATGGCTTTTATGAGTCGGTTGGTATTGAATCGCTATAAGATTATACAATCAACGGATCAATTGCCACATGATCCTTATCTGTTGTCTACTGAGACAGAAGATAAATCCAGTACCTTTGAGATTGTTTTTTTTGTAGGAGAAACCAAATACAGATATGGATTTGAAATTGATAGTGAAGTTGTTTATAGTGAATGGCTTTATGCTGATGAAAAAGGAAAAGAAGCAAAACTATTTTATAGAGATTCTGAAGAGTTAGATTATGTAAATCCTAATAAATTTAAAGAAGGGTACGGTTTTTTCAATAAAAAAGAAGAAAAAATCAAAATTGCAAAAAACCAACTTTTTATTTGGAAATGTGACCGAGAAGACGATGCAATCATTTCAAAAAGTATTTTAAAATGGTTTAATCAATTCAATATGATTGATGGAATGAATCATAATGGATATATCAGCTTCACGATGAAGAAAATGGAAGATGAAACATTTAGAAAAAAAATTGTTGAGCTTGTGGCAACAGCGGATATTGGGATTAATGATATTCAGATAGAAGAGGAAGATATCTCACAAGAAACGATAGCGAATCTTCCTTTTCCGGATGAAATTAAAGCTAAAATCATGAGTGAAAAAGGATTAAAGTCTGTTTCACTAAACACTATACATCAGAAATTTGATCAAGATGGTAAAGCAGTTGGTAATGTTGTTTTTGAGTTAAATGATGATGAATCAAAAGGTACAAAAAAGTTTTTTGCAATGTCTGCACCCATTTTGGATACATTACAGAATGGAAAGATTCTAATTATTGATGAGTTAGATGCAAGTTTGCACCCTATATTGACTCAGCATCTTATCAAACTTTTTCATGATGAAAAGAT
This sequence comes from Sulfuricurvum sp., assembly GCF_022759005.1. Taxonomy (GTDB): domain Bacteria; phylum Campylobacterota; class Campylobacteria; order Campylobacterales; family Sulfurimonadaceae; genus Sulfuricurvum. The sequence goes on from NZ_JAEMQA010000142.1 coordinate 1,067, forward strand.
TAATGAAAAAAATGCGCAACTCATTTTTGCGACACATGATACAAATCTTTTAAAACCTGAACTCTTTCGAAGAGATCAAATTTGGTTGACCGAAAAAGATCATTATGGTGCAACAACTATCTATTCATTGGCACAATTTAAGAATGTGAGAAAACAAGAGGATTTTGAAAAACAGTATATTCAAGGTAAGTATGGGGCAATCCCTTATCTTGGTACATTTGAGTTTTAGGAAGCATCATGGCACGAAGAAGTGGCGGAGATAAACTTTTTCAAAAAAATAAAGAAAAAGCCAAAGTAGATTTTAAAAGAGCAACTAATGATAGACACACAGTTAATGATGTAATTATTGCGTGTGAAGATAGTGTTTCTTCTCCTGCTTATTTTAAGATGATAATAGAACAACTTATTAAAGCGAAAAAAATTACACAAGATTCTATTGTCATTGTTCCACATGATGGTGCTACACATCCTACGGGAGTCTTGGCAAATCTTAAAAACTATAAAAATCAATATGGGAAAACATATAAAGAATTTGATCATAAATGGATAGTTATCGATAGAGATGTTGCAATAGTGAATGCCGGTGGTCATACGGCACAAGATTTTAATAATGCTATTAATAATGCAAAGAATAAAAGAAAAGACTTAAATGTTGATGTGGCTTATGCCAATGATGCTTTTGAGCTTTGGTATCTTTTGCATTTTGAATATAGAACGACACCGATAATTAGAGATGAAATAGTGCAGCAAGTTGTAAAAAAACTAAAAGAGATTGCACCCCTTAAATTTGCTAGTTTAAATAGAGATAATATTAAGCAAGCAAAATATACTAAGTTAATATTTGAAACCCTTCAGAATAGCCAATCAAGAGCGATAGATAATGCTACTAGATTACTAAATCATTATGGTGAAAATCATAATCCAGAAAATGAAAATCCCTCAACTAGTGTACATAAATTAGTAAAAATCCTTAATAGTTTGGGAAAAAAAGAAGAAAAAAATTGAAGAATAATATTGATTCCATCGCTATTGGCGGATTTGATGGGATGCACGTGGGGCATCAAGCGTTGTTTGATGAATTGGGAAAACACGGTGCCATTGTGGTGATTGAAACAGGATATGCCAATCTTACACGGGGACGTGAGCGAGAGCATTACACCCACTATCCAATATACTATTATGATCTTGAAGCGATTCGCCATTTAGAGGGGAGAGAATTTTTAGCGATGCTCACCCAAAAATTCCCCCATTTACAAAAAATTGTGGTGGGATATGATTTTCATTTTGGAAAAAACCGCCGTTGTTCGTATCGTGCTTTAAGAGAATTGTTTTCAGGTGAGGTTAAGGTGGTCGAACCAGTGTGTATCGAGGGAGATTCGGTTCATTCGCATAAAATACGTACCAAAATTCAAATTGGAGACATTGCCAAAGCCAACCATTTTTTGGGACATAATTACCAAGTCAAAGGGAAAGTGGTCGCAGGGCAGGGGATTGGTAAAAGCGATTTGGTTCCGACGATCAATATAGAAGCACCCGAATTTTTGTTACCGTGTGAGGGGGTGTATGCTGCTTTAACCCGAGTGGATGAGGCGGAACATTTTTACCCTTCGGTGGTTTTTGTGGGGCATCGGGTGAGTACTGATGGGACGTACGCCATCGAAAGCCATATTTTAGGAAAAACCATCCCTGCGTGTATGCGTGCCACCCTTAGTTTTGTTAAATTTTTACGCAAAAATCGGAAGTTTGACTCACTAGAAACCCTTAAAAAGGCGATTGGTGATGATATAGTAGAGGCTAAGCATACCTTGATTCATTTGAGTTTATAGGAATTTAATCTCAAAAGCGATAGAATTCGTCCATTCATACCACCACAAAGGGACATACCAAATGGGCGAATTGTTTACTTTCTTCGGGCTACTAGGTCACGAACATTCTTTTATTTTTTTAACACATATGTTATTAACTGCAGGAATTGTGTTGTTAATCGCTAAAATGGCAACCAGTACTATGCGCATCGTCCCCACAGGGACACAAAACGTTATGGAAGCTTACCTTAGTGGGGTGTTAGCGATGGGCGCAGACGTTATGGGAAAAGAAGAAGCACGTCGTTATCTTCCTCTAGTAGCGACTATCGGTCTTTTTGTTGGTATTGCTAACATTGTTGGGGTTATTCCTGGTTTTGAAGCGCCCAGTGCCTTTTTGGATTTTACCCTTGCTTTGGCATTGGTTGTTTTTGTTTATTATAACTTTGAGGGGATCCGTCGTAATGGTCTTGTTACTTATTTCAAACATTTCATGGGACCGGTATGGTGGTTGGCGTGGTTGATGTTCCCCATCG
>NZ_JAEMQA010000018.1 GCF_022759005.1 Sulfuricurvum sp.
ATTAACATCATTGGAGCCACAATTGACTTCTCTACGCGTGTTATGCGATGCAGTTGCTCTTCCAGTTATTATAATTATATCGAATTATTCGTCTACTTTGATACGGCAATAAAAATTCGTTCAGCCATTTATTAACCCTTTTCAGGTATTATTGTCGCCATTTACTCAACTCAAGAGAACTCCTAAAGGATATGAATGCAAATTACAACCAACAAAATCAACTCCGCCAATGCGAAAATTAACGCAGCTATTACCCGCAAAACCGTCGATGCTAACGTCGAAAAAATTGCCAATCAACTCAGCAAAGAGATTAAAGTTGCCGGTTTTCGTAAAGGAAAAGTTCCCGTAAGTATGGTTAAAAAACAATACGGTGAGCGTCTTGTCCAAGATGCGGAGGCACAACTTTTGCGTGATGTCCTTAACGAAGGGTTAGCAGCGATGGAGATTGTTGCTGATACGTTGATTGGTGAGCCTAACATCACCAAATTTGAAAAACATGACAACGGTATTGATGTCGAAGTGACCATCGCTATGCGTCCCTCCATCGAGCTTGGCGATTACGCAGCAATGGTTCCTGAAGTGGTAAAAGTAGCTATCGAAGATGAAGCCATTGTTGCTCGTATCGAAGAGTTAGCCACTGCCCAAGCTCCCTTAGTCAATGTTGACGAAGACCGCCCATTGGTGAGTGGTGATACGGCGCTGATCGATTTTGAAGGGTTTGTCGATGGCGAAGCGTTCGAGGGGGGAAAAGCCGAAAACTTTTCACTCCGTTTGGGCAGCGGTCAATTTATCCCTGGATTTGAAGATCAAGTGATCGGAATGCGCAAAGGGGACGAAAAAACGATTGATGTAACCTTCCCTGAAAATTACGGCGGAGCCAAACTTGCAGGCAAACCGGCTGAATTCACAGTAAAAATCAACGCGATTCAAGCCAAAGAAGTGGTCGTTATCGACGAAGAATTAGCCAAAAAAATGCTCCCTGGATTTGAGGATGCAAGCGTTGAGATGCTCAAAGAAAAAGTCAAAGAGCAACTAGAAAGCGAAGCGATGAGCGTTCGATACAACGATGAGCTTAAACCTGCTTTGATGGAAACCTTTGTGAGTGCCTTTACTATCGATCTTCCTGATTTTATTGTCGAGCAAGAGATGGATATGGCATTGAACAAAAAAGCAAGTACCATGAGCGAAGAGGAGATTGCAGAACTTCGTGAAAACGCAGATAAAGTGCAAGAACTTCGCGAAACATTTCGTGAAGAGGCTGCTCGTGCCGTCAAAGCGACCTTTATTGTCGATGCGTTGGCAAAAGCAGAAAACATTGTCGTCAATGAACAAGAGTTGATGCAAACCATCTATTATGAAGCGATGCAAATGGGTCAAGATCCTGTGGCTGTGTACAAAAATTACCAAGAATCAGGCTACTTGCCCGCCATTCAAATGGCAATGATCGAAGATCGTGTTTTGAGCAAATTGCTTAACGACAAAATCAAGTAATAAATATGAGTTACATCCCTTACGTTATCGAAAAAACAGGGCGTGGCGAGCGGTCGTATGACATCTACTCCCGACTTCTTAAAGATCGTATTATTATGCTCAGTGGTGAAGTCCATGATGGGGCAGCCTCTTCTATCGTGGCACAAATGCTCTTTTTAGAAGCCGAAGATCCCCAAAAAGAGATCTATTTTTACATCAATTCTCCCGGAGGAGTGATCACTTCGGGAATGGCGATTTACGATACGATGAACTACATTCGTCCCGATGTGTGTACGATTTGTATCGGTCAAGCCGCTTCCATGGGAGCATTTTTGCTCAGTTCTGGTGCCAAGGGGAAACGCTATGCCCTTCCTCATGCTCGCATCATGATCCATCAACCTCTCGGCGGTGCGCAAGGTCAAGCGACCGATATCGAGATTCAAGCCAAAGAAATTTTGCGCATGAAAGCTGAACTCAATGATATTTTGGCGCGCAACTGCGGTCAAAGCATCGAAAAATTGGAAAAAGATACTGATCGGGATAACTTTATGTCCGCTTCCGAAGGGGTACAATACGGTATTATCGATGAAGTATTGATCCAAAAAGAAAAAGCAGACACCAAAGAATAAATCATGATACTACCCATCATCACTTATCCCCATAAAACCCTAAAAATGCGTTCTAAGGCAGTGGAGCAGTTCGATCAGGAACTGCACACTTTTTTAGACGATATGTACGAAACGATGATGGCAAAAAATGGGATCGGACTGGCTGCCATCCAAGTATCTCGCCCTATCCGTGCCTTAATTCTATCAATTCCTAACGACAAAGGGGATCAACACAAGGAGAATCTCCTTGAAATTATCAATCCCGTTATCCATACTACCAAAGGCTCAGTACTGTATCAAGAAGGGTGTTTGAGTGTCCCTGGATTTTATGAAGATGTGGAGCGATTTGAGTCGTTGACATTGCACTATCACAATCGACATGGAGAAGAGATCACCTTAGAAGCGACCGAGCTTTTGGCGATTGCGATTCAACACGAAATGGATCATTTGGAGGGGAAACTCTTTATCGAACGTCTCTCCTATAACCGTCGTAAAAAATTTGAAAAAGAGTACAAAAAAGCCCTCAAAGAGAAAAAATAATCTGCACATATCACTCTGATTTTTAAGTGCGTAGGCTTCCTCTGCATACACTCTTTTCGTCCGAAGCCTCCCAATAGGGGTTAAATAAAAGCCCAAACGTGTTAGAGTCCCTTTTTGATCCCTATTGCAAGTGAGTGTAGATGAAAACCCCAACAAATCAACCGTTTTTGGATGCGGTCAAAACCATGATTGCCCATGTGGGTGAAGATGTAACACGAGAGGGGTTACTTAAAACTCCCCAGCGTGTATTAAAAGCGTATGAATTTATGTTCGGTGGATACCAAGAAGATCCTCAAGCCATCCTCAATTCCGCGATGTTTGCAAGCTCTAATGATGAGATGGTACTCATCAAAGACATCGAATTTTATTCCACCTGTGAACACCATTTACTCCCCATTATCGGACGGGCACACGTAGCGTATATCCCTGATGGTAGAGTTGTTGGTCTCTCTAAAATCCCTCGTGTGGTCGATGTTTTCGCCCGACGGATGCAAATTCAAGAGCAACTCACCGAACAAATCGCCGATGCGTTGATGCACTCCATTGCCCCCAAAGGGGTTGCGGTGGTGATCCAAGCGCGCCATATGTGTATGGAGATGCGTGGGGTGGAAAAAATCAGCTCGACGACCACTTCTAGTGCATTACGCGGATTGTTCAAACGGGATGAAAAAACCCGTGCCGAGTTTTTTAGCCTCATCAATTCCTCTAGTGGGCATCGGTATTAAG
>NZ_JAEMQA010000120.1 GCF_022759005.1 Sulfuricurvum sp.
GGATGCCGCTTTGCTGTGAATACCCAATCGCTGCGGGGACACCGCCATCCGGTACCGGAACAATCATATCCGCTTCTACCGGTTGTTCTTTAGCCAACGCTTTCCCCATCGCTTTACGCATCTCATAGACGTTTTGCATATAAACGTTTGAGTCCGGACGCGCAAAATAGACGTATTCGAAAATACAGTGTTTCGGAGTTGCGTCAAAAACTTTGATCGATTTCGGCGCTTTCCCTTTTTCGAAAATAACCAATTCTCCCGGCTCGACGTCACGGATATACTCCGCACCGATGAGATCAAACGCACACGTTTCCGACGCAACGACATAGCCGTCCCCCACACGTCCGAGACTCAGCGGTCGGAATCCGTGCGGATCGCGCATCGCAAACATCTTGGTTCGGCTCAAAAATACGAGTGAGTATGCCCCCTCGATCTTTTTGACCGCATCGATGATACGATCAGTCAAATGGTGCTGATCACTTTTTGCGATCAAATGGATCAGATTTTCGGTATCCATATAGGTTTGAAAAATCGCCCCTTTTTTGATCAACGCATCCCGAACCTCTTTGGCATTGGTAAGATTTCCGTTGTGAACAATCGACATCTCCCCCAAATCATACCGTGCGAATACCGGCTGTGCATCGAGAATCGAGTCGTCTCCCGCTGTAGAGTAGCGGGTATGACCGATCGCCATGTACCCTTTTAGGGTATTGAGTTTTTGGGTATCAAATACCTGCGTTACCAATCCACGATCTTTGATCGTATAGAGTTTCTCACCGTCCCCTGTGCTGATCCCCGCTGCTTCTTGACCCCGATGCTGAAGGGCGTGGAGGGAGAAATAGGCTAATTTTGAGGCTTCAGGATGGTCGAAAATACCGACAACCGCACATTTTTCATTTAAGCTACGCACTCTGGTTTCCTTATGCTAGTTCTAAACAGTCTTGGATACTGTAAAGGCCGTTTGGTTTTCCGACCAACCATTTCGCAGCACGAATGGCACCTTTGGAGAACGTATTGCGACTCGTTGCCGTATGATGCAACTCCACAAACTCACCGTCGTTATAAAATCCGACCGTATGACGTCCGACGATGTCACCGCCGCGCAACGCCATAACAGCGATTTCGTCTTTGGTACGTTCGCCGATATTTCCGTTGCGCCCGCTAACGCGAACCGCATCGAGATCAAGATTACGCCCTGCCGCTGCCGAATGAGCCAACGTTAATGCCGTACCGCTTGGAGCATCTTTTTTGTGACGGTGATGCTGTTCGACGATCTCGATATCAAAGCCTTCGAGGGTTTTTGCCGCCGTATTGACCAGTTTGTTCAACAACGCAACCCCCAATGACATATTCGTCGCGTACAGAATCGGCATTGACTCACTTGCTGTTTTGAGAAGATTCATCTGATGCGTATCCAAGCCGGTTGTTCCGATTACCAATGCTCGCGGATGTTCAATCGCTTTTTCGAGTAAAAGCTGTGTCGCCTCCGGCAACGAAAAATCGATAATCACATCGCTCCCGTTTAGCAATGTCGCCATATCGTTTGTCACTAACACTGACGGGTCAATCGAAAAATTGAGTTCATTGCGCACATATACTGCCGCAAGAGAGATATCACTCTCATGATGCAAATCTTCAATCAACAGCTTTCCGACACGTCCGCCAGCTCCGAATACTCCTGCTCTAATCATCTGTAGCATCCCTGTTTAAACATAATGTGAAAGTATTTTACCCTCTTCGTGTTTAAAAGGGCGTTAATGCCCATCCACAAACGCAATAGCCTGTAATGCCGCAACGGCACCGTCGCCCGCCGCACAAACCACCTGTTTCGGAGCCGATTCACGCATGTCTCCTGCCGCAAATAACCCTGGGATAGAGGTTTTCATGTTCAAATCGACTTTGACTTCCCCCCACTGAGTCATCTCACACAAGAAACTACCGTCTTCTTGGATCAAGACTTGATTATTGACATTGTTTCCGACAAAAACGAAAACACCCGGAACATCGATCTGATGGAGTGTTCCGTCTTGTAGTTTGACACGGATACCCTCAACTCCCATCGCGCCGCCGAAAACCTCTTCGGGAATCGCATTCACCACGAGTTCAATGTTTGGAGTGTTTTTTACACGCGCTATCGTATTAGGGGCAGCGCGGAATGAGTCCCGACGATGGATAAGATAGACTTTGGTACAAATTTTCGCCAAATACAGAGCTTCTTCCAATGCCGTATCACCGCCTCCGATGACCGCTACCTCTTTGTTCTTGTAAAAGAATCCGTCACACGTCGCGCACGTACTCACGCCGCGTCCGAAAAACGTATCTTCTCCGACAAAACCCGCACGCTTTGGAGTCGAACCGGTACAGACGATCACGCTTTTAGCCTCATCCGCAGTCCCGTCTGATTTATGAATCGTAAAGATCCCGTCTGTTCGGCGTGAAATCCGTGTCACTTCGGACATTTCATGTTTCAATCCGAAGCGTTGACATTGTTCCGGCCACGGAGCCATAAAATCCATTCCGCTCAAATTGTGAGCCGTTGCACCCGGATAATTTTCAATCTCCGAACTCATGGTGATTTGACCGCCCGGAAGCCCTTTTTCAAACATCGTGACATTATCTAACCCACCTCGTGTGGTGTATAATCCCGCCGTCAATCCGGCAGGCCCTCCTCCGATAATCGCACAATCCAACATATCCAAAGCCTCCGCTTTTTTATTTGGTATATCATACTCTTTTGTGGTTAAACACGACCAAAAGGGAGTTATCAGAAAAATGGTTTTAGAAAATTTTTAGAGAAGTGACTGAAAAACGGAATCTTTAAAGTGCGGTTTACTGCACGCGGGCTTCCCGCCGAGGGAAACGCAGAGTTATCGTAGCCAAAGGGATGTATTCCTTTGGCGTAATAATTTATAGTAGTGCGTTTAGTTTGTCAGCAAACGCTTGCTTAGAAGCGGCACCAACCATTTGTTCAACGACTTGACCGTCTTTGAAGAAAAGGATTGTCGGGATAGAGCGGATACCGTATTTTACCGCGATATCTTGTTCTTCGTCTGTGTTTACTTTACAGATTTTTGCTTTACCGTCGAAATCAGCCGCCAACTCTTCGATGACCGGAGCGATCATACGGCACGGCCCACACCATGGAGCCCAAAAATCAACCAAAGAGACACCCTCTTTGGTCATTTCATCAAAATTTGAACCTGTCAATTCTACGTATTTACCCATTGCATTTCCTTGATTTACGAATATTTATTAAAGCTATTATAACGCCCCAATCTTTAAAATGACTTATTGCATTACTCTCACATTATTTCTCAG
>NZ_JAEMQA010000100.1 GCF_022759005.1 Sulfuricurvum sp.
CAAAAAGTCCGTGATGACGTTTTAAGCCAAATGACGACCCCTTCTTTTGCCGATCATCATTATGCTGTTTATGGGAACAACTACACGTATCCGCTGGAAGTAAATACCGATAATGGTATCGATTATTTTGAAGAGGCAGAGGTTCCGTTTTATACGGATATGTTCAAAAGTGAAAAATACATTGAAACCAAACAACATTTGATCCATTACCGCTTTGGGGGCGATACCTTTCATACTTTACACCCTAATTCTCAAGAATCTATCATCTCAGCTGAGATTGAATTTGACCAAAATCGCCATGACCCTCTTTATGATTTCAGTGCTGTTGTCATCAAGTATGCTAAAGCTGTCGAACTAGAACTCTATCTTTTCATCCGTTCCACAATGCATTATTTAACGATTCGAGATACAAATATTTCGATGATTGGCTATCAAGTCCAGGGGAGTGCTTACCAAATTTCAGATCTTCAGCAGACTAAACCAAACATTGGTACCTATAAATTTTTACTGGGACATCCAGAGATCAAAAACGCTATCGTCGCCCATATAGAGAACCCACAACTAAGAAACTTTCTTCAACATGGGCTTCGGTATTCTATCAGTGCCATCCAAGACATACGAAATGAATCCGCTCATGGTTCTGTCACACCTATTAAAGAGTGTGAATCAATGCGTTCACAAGTCATGGGGATTGGTGTATCCGGCATGCTTGCAGATCTTATCATCAATAAGAAAAAGCTCTTAAATCTTTAATGAAGACTTAATTTTTCGATGACTATGCCATAGCAGCAGAACATTTGTGGAAAGCAAATCCTAACCTCAAAATTCTTTATATCGATTTGGATGCTGTTGTGCCATCAGACACCAAAGAGCCTCTTTCACATAATACGAATTTTTACACATTTGATATATGCGATGATTTGGTGCAGTTCCAATATCAAAACCACATCAACGATACCGTCTATTTAGGTCTATTGAGAGAGCATCTACGCGTATCGATCGAATCAATAAAACCGGATATTATTTTTTACAGAGCACGTCAAAATGGTTCGAACGACACGTCTAGAAGTACCTCTCTTACTCCTAATGGGATGAAAGAGAGGGATTTATTCATATTTAGTGAAGCGAAAAAAGGCTCGATTCCTATTATGATGAATATTGACAATGGATACGATCAAGAAAATTACCATCAACTTGTTGAAAGGATAGAAGCGATTATTGAGATAATGGGGGAGTAAGTTGATGCAAAGTAAAAAGATAGCCAAGCTTATGAATAGTAATTTAATTTTAACGTATATCTAGTGAGACTGTGAAAGAACCCTATAAATTTCAGACTGATTTAGCTTCGAAATCCCAAAAATCATCTCTAAACCCATTGAGTTGAAGTATTTGTACTAAAACAGCCCAAATCTCAATAGATAAAGCAATATGCAATGCTATTTCAGCCTTTATGGCATCAATATTTTCATTGTTTTTCAATGCATTCATCAGTTTTCTGAACAAGTTCGGCCCAATTAAATTGAGTATGCGTCTGAAGTTGTATATGAACATAATCAAAGCATTTTCACCTGAAACTTTTTCTATGCCTCTAACAAGAAAGTGTGACCAGCCCAATGTCTGTTTGGTTGTACCGAAAGGGTGTTCGCAAATGGCAGCTCTTTTATTGATGACGTTTTTAGCTTGGGTGGTTTGCATCATCCGAGCATGCTCTTTAACGGTTTGGTAATGCTCCGAAATAGATATTTTTTTAAACCTTGATTTTTCTGGGATACATTGGCTTCGGACCGGACAGGCGCTACAACTTTTTATGGCTGCTCCATAGAAATAATATCGCGTATCGTGTTCTATTTGTACGGCAGTGCTTTTATGCAACTCTTTTTGATTAGGACAGATAAATAAATCGTTTGATGGATCATAGGTAAACGCATCTTGAGGGAAAAATCCTTTTTTCTCGCGACCTTTTTGTTTGTCTGGAATACTCAAATAGGGGGTAATGTTCTCTTTCTTACAATTATTGACTTGTTTGCCACCATAATAACCAGCATCGGCAACGACGTTTAAATGATCTTGATCTAATATGGCTTTAGCCTCTTTTGCCATTGGATAGAGCTGATGATAATCTTGTCCTTCTGAACTCACATCGGTTGCTATAATGAGTTTGTACTTACTGTCAACAGCGATTTGACTGTTGTAAGCCATTAGATTATGGCTGGGCTTAACCATTTTTTTAGCATCAGGATCGGTTCTATTGTATTGAGTGACGCCCATCATTTCGAGCAGTGCCAGGTCCTTATCGAGTTTAGCCTTTCTCGTTTTCATCTTGGAGAGATAATTCGCTGTCGGTTTCAACGGTTGTTCTGTTTTGTCAGCAGTATCGGAAAAGTTTAATGCGTTAAGATACTCATCGATGTTTTCATCGATTTTGGCTAAATCACTCACAACATTTTTTTTGCTAATCAACTGATTTTTAGAAGCATTCGCTCTTAAAAAAGCCCCATCAATCGCTACTAGCTCACCTGTAACTAAATCTATCTCTCTGCACAATAAAACAAACTCTCGGAACACCTTTTTAAGGGCTTTGCTGTTATCTTTTCGAAAGTTAGCAATTGTTTTATAGCTCGGTTGCAAACCGGCACACAACCACATCATTTCGATATTACGTTTTATCTCAACTTCCAACCGTCTTGAACTACGTACTTTGTTGAGATAGCCATAGATATAAATCTTGAGCAATAGTTTTGGATGGTAGGCCGGTTGTCCATCGGATGAATTTAATGCAGCCTTGGTAAATCCTAATTCAATCATATTAAGCATCTCAACATAATCCTCTATCGCTCTGACAGGATTATCCACACTTACATACTCATCAATACTTGGCGGAAAGAACATTTGCTGCTTCCGATTTTCACCTTCTTTGTAAAGATTACCCATTTTCGCTCAACCCTCTATAAAGCCCTAAACATAGGTGTTTTAGTGGAGAAATTGTAGCATTTCAAAGGTTTAAAACAGATGAATTCAGGGGAATCTAGATGCTTATTTATACACGTATTTCAAGTTGCTTTTAGAAAGTTCTTTCACAGTCTCAAATGTTTTCCGTATACCCTCCCCTACCCTGCTTTTAAAAGCTAAAAAGCTGCAATAATCTATACGAAAAACTATGTCGGAATGATATAATAGTCGGATACTAAAATTTGAGGTTTTCCGACATGTTAATAGGATATATGCGAGTATCAACTGATGGTGATCGACAAAGTACCGATTTACAACGTGATGCGCTGATTAGTGCCGGTATCGATGAACGAC
>NZ_JAEMQA010000137.1 GCF_022759005.1 Sulfuricurvum sp.
AACATAGACTTATTAGACCTGTTGCAAAATAGTTCCGTTTTTTGCTGGGTGGGTGAGTAGTTACCAAAATATTTTCTTAAGGGATTCTGTGTCAAGATATTAATAATTCTTTCTATTAAGACACGTTTTATAAGTATAAAAAACGTCAATCTGAAAGTCTTATAGTATTTTTAAAGATGGGGTTTTAATGATTGCACGAAACTATTTTTCCACTCATCCTGTTTTACGTTATGCTATTGAAGAGATTGTGATAGCACATCGTGCGGATTCGATGATAACACAAAGTGATTTCATCCTGATTGCCGTTGCTCCCCATTATCCAATAGAGCAAATTTCCCATTTTATACAGACCTATTTCAAAACAGATCAATTTTTGGCATTTCACGCAGTAGATGCTTTTTCGGGGATGGAGACAGTTTCTGGAATTGCGATGTGTATGATGCAATTTGAACGTAAAGGGTCTATAAAAACTTTGATTTTAGACGACATCTTTGATAATCTTTCGGAGGCTATCGATATTACTGTTGATTATCTTGAGGCGAATCGAGACGCAACGCATTTTCTCTTTGCTGGATTGTGCGAGAATCGTTTTGCCTATTTCGTCGATGCACTTGAGAAAAGTGATTTGGACAAAGCTGTTTTTTCCAAACTAGTAGGAGGTGTTTGTAGCGGTCTGCACAACCCTCGTACAGGTGAAGTTGAAACCTATCAAGCAACTTCTGATCGTATTATAAAGAATGGTTTTGCATTGGTCAGTTTTTGTGAATGTGATTCTGTTATGTCTGTTTCGCTGGGCTTCAAGCCTGTAGGTGTTTCGTATACTGTTAATGAAGCATCCGAGAATCGGGTTATTTCAATCGATGATAATCGTTCGTTTGTCTATACTATTGATAAGTTGACACGCGATATTCCTGATTTCGAGATACGACATTTATGGTATTGCCCTATCGTTTTACTGGATGAGAAGGAAGGATATGTTTCGGTCGTTCGTACGTTCAAAGAAATACACAAAGATTCTATCGAATTTTTTGGACCGATTAAAGTGGGATCAAGGTTCAAACTCTCTTATGCTGAACCCTCAAATTTGTTAGAAGCGGATGTAAAAAGTGCGGAGAGAGTTTTAGACTTAATGCCAGAAGTCGATTTGGCGTTTAATTTTTCCTGTATTGCACGTCAGTATGCACTCGATACGAGACAGCATGAAGAAGCACTGGTCTATTCTACTCACCTCAATGCCCCTTTATTTGGTTTCTTTACATTCGGAGAGATAGGCCCTGATAAAAAACATACAGGGCTTAAATTTTACAATGAGACTTCATTACTAACAGGGATAAAAGAGCGATGACCAATACTATTAAAGTTCAATTACTACATAACCTTTTAGATGAAGTCTCTGGTCGATACGACTATTTGTACGATGCCAATCGCAATGCTCTTGAAAAAATCCAATATTCGGCTTCCCATGATACCCTTACAGGGTTAGCGAATCGTGTTGCGTTTGAAGAGAATCTGGAGCGTTCTATTTCTGCTGCCAAACGTCATGGGGATATTGGGGCGGTTTTGTTTATGGACTTGGATAATTTCAAACAAGTCAATGACACCATCGGGCATGAAGAGGGGGATCAACTTTTATGTGATGTGGCAAATAAAATTAAGCCACAACTTCGAGAGGAAGATTTTTTTGCCCGTTTTGGTGGCGATGAATTTGTTATATTGATTGAACGGATTTCGGATGATGTCGATCGTGCAATGATGGTTACTTTAGATATTTGTGAAAAAATTCTTAAATGTGCCAAACATTCGTATTATGTTGGTGGGCACACATTTTTTGTGACAGCTAGTATCGGAGCTGTTTTATTTGGATCTGAGGAGATGGCTATTCAGGGCGATTTGATCCGTCACGCCGATGTTGCGATGTACGAAGCCAAAAAGCGAGGAAAAGATCAAGTAGTATTTTTTGAGGAAGCGATTGAAACGCGTTTGAATGAACAGGTTTTAATCGAGAATAAGGTTCGTCTAGCTCTTGAGAGTGAAAGCCTTGTTCTCCATTATCAGCCTAAAGTAAATCGAGAAGGGATGGTTATTGGTCTCGAAGCGCTTGTACGTATCCGAGAAGATGATGGGAGCTTAATCTACCCTGATCGTTTTATAACGCTGTGCGAGGAACGAAACCTTATCGTGTCGCTATCCGAAAAAGTACTTATGGAAGTGTGTAATACTCTTAAATCATGGGAAAATGATGATAGGCTTGCTTTGATAGATATTGCGGTTAATATAAGCCCTGTATGGTTGTCTCAGCCTACTTTTATTGAGAATGTCGAAATTATTTTACGTGAGAGTGGTGCTGACCCACATCGATTGTTATTTGAAATTACTGAAAGTATCGAGCTGACGGATATTCAAAACAAAATGGTCGTTATAGAACGGTGTGCGAATTTAGGCATTCGATTCTCTTTGGATGATTTCGGAACAGGGTACTCATCGCTTGCGTATATCAAAGAACTTCCGCTGTATGAGATTAAAATTGACCGCTCTTTAATCGTACAGTGTGGAGAAAATATGGCGGGGGAAAAAAGTGAAAACCACAATCGATTTATACGCGCTATTATCGTTATGTCAAAGAGTTTGGGGCTAATTGTGACGATTGAAGGGATTGATACATCCACTGCGGCCAAAGCTTTATGGGAGATGGGGTGTGATGTCATTCAGGGATATTTTTATTCTAAACCTATCGATCAAAAAGCAGTAGAAGTATTTATTCTAGAGAACCACTTACAGATTCCCACCAACAACAAAACTAGCGAAAGCGATTTTATAAAGTAAAAAGCTTCCTTGAAAACAGCATAGTGTCCTGTCTTAGAGATATTTAAGAGTTCTAGTTGACGATTGAGGGATATCTTAAGGATTTTTGGCATTAGTTGTAGCTTGGACACCTTCACTATCAACCATTGCTTTTTTAGTCGATAAGTCCAAGCTTTTTAGCTTTCCCGCAAGCCAATCTCGCTCTATTATCGCATTAAGCATTTGCTCACCGATTCGACGAAACCCTTCTTGCTTATCAGCAATCAGTAACGGGGCCAACTCCTCAAGATCAAACTCGATTTTACTTCCTTTAAATTCCATGGCTATAACTCCTATTTTTTTCTCATCATAGCTGACATTGGAATTTACAGAAAATATTTTACGCTATCGAAACAATGGGAACAATGCCAATAATAGTGCATTTACGGCTATGATAAAGCTGAAAAATATTAACAATGTTTCTCACTGAGTTTTGTAACAGTTACTTGTGA
>NZ_JAEMQA010000154.1 GCF_022759005.1 Sulfuricurvum sp.
TAGACAATAATAATTAGGCTAAAATAAACGTTCATTTTTACTATAGGAAAATCATGCCAAGAAACGACTTGCTATCCAAGGATGAACAAAAAAGATTTGATACGCCTCCTCAATTTACAAACGCACAAAAAGAGTATTTTTTCAAACTACCCATAGAGCTACAAGAGAGGCTTAACAGGGGTCCCCTGAGAAAACGGAATATATAGTACGTTAAGAGAATTTTACCACTCTTAAAGGCCTAAATTTGCCATCTTTGAGCTTTGAACTCTTTTTCCAGACGTAATCACCGGTTAAATTGATGTGTTCCCAACCTAATGGTGACAAATATTGGAGTAGCGAGTCGTCGATTGTTTCTCCTTTATTCTTTAACGCATCTACTGCGCGTTCCAAATAAACTGTATTCCAAAGCACAATTGCAGACGTTAAAAGTGTCAACCCGCTGGCACGATAACGCTGTTGATCGAAGCTTCTATCCCGTATTTCTCCAAGTCGATTGAAAAACACTGCACGAGCTAACGCGTTTCTTGCTTCACCTTTATTGAGTCCTGCTTGTACACGGCGCCGTAGTTCAACGCTTTGCAGCCAATCCAGAATAAAAAGGGTTCGCTCAATTCGACCCAATTCTCGTAACGCTATGGCTAATCCGTTTTGTCTTGGGTAGCTACCTAGTTTTCGTAACATCAAGGAGGCGGTGACGGTACCTTTTTTAATCGAACCAGCTAAGCGTAAAATCTCATTCCAATGGATCTGAATATGTTTGATCCCAAGTGTTCCACCAATCATAGGTTTCAGAGCATCGTATTTCTTTCCATTATCGGGAATATATATTTTAGTATCCGCTAAATCCCTGATCCTCGGAGCAAACCGAAATCCAAGTAGATGCATCAGTGCAAACACATGATCGGTAAATCCTGCTGTGTCGGTATAGTGTTCCTCAATTCGCAAATCTGATTCGTGATAAAGAAGTCCATCGAGCACATAGGTTGAGTCACGAACACCGACATTTACTAGCTTGGCACTAAAGGGAGAGTATTGATCAGAGATGTGGGTGTAAAATAATCTTCCGGGCTCGCTTCCGTATTTTGGATTGATATGACCGGTGCTTTGAGCTTTGCTACCGGCACGAAACCGCTGACCATCTGATGAAGAGGTTTTGCCATCTCCCCAGTTTGTAGCAAAAGGATGTTTCAGCTGTGCATTAGTGAGTTCGCCTAATGCTTGCGAATAGGTTTCATCACGTATATGCCAAGCTTGTAGCCATGAGAGTTTTGAGTAGGTGGTACCAGGACACGATTCTGCCATTTTTGAGAGACCAAGATTAATCCCATCGGCAAGTATTGCCGTTAAAAGCAGAGTCGGATCTTTAGTCAGTTGATCGTTTTTAATATGAGTGAAATGTCGGCTAAATCCTGTCCATGTATCAACTTCTATTAAGAGCTCGGTGATTTTTATATGAGGAAGTAATGCCGCCGTATTTTGAATCAGTGATTGGGCATTGTCAGGAAAAATAGCATCAAAAGGTGTAATCTTTAGACCATTATTCGTGATAATTGCATCGGGCAGTTCGTTTGATGCTGCCAACATATTGACAGTATTCAGCCTCTCTTCTAACTGAGCTAAGCGCTGGCTCATGTAGCGCTCGCAGTCAGTATCGACACTTATTCCCAGTTTATCCGCTTCTTTTAACGACGAATAGGCATCACTCGTCAAAAGATATGCATCGAAATCCTTAAATTGCCGTGATCCCTGCACCCATATATCACCTGATCGAAGAGCATTTTTAAGTTCGGTCAACAGGCATAACTCATAGTTGCGTCGATCTATTCCCTCGGGGGTGAATACCAGTTTACCCCATCTACGCCGCACAAATCCGGTTGGAGCATCATCGGGAACTTTTCTAGTGTTGTCCAAATAAATCTTGCGTAATAATTCAATACCTTGAAGAAGTTCTTCAGCAGCTGGCGCGGCACGAAGTTTCAATATGCCAAGAAAGTCGGGGACGTATCGCCGGATTGTAGGATAATTTTCGGCAATGCGATGTATAAAATCGAAATCCTCATTTTTCGCGAGACGACCTGCTTCGTTAACGCTTTGGGTAAAATCATCCCACGAAATAATTGATTCAATTGCTGTGAAAGGATCTTTTCCCGTCTGTTTCGCATCTAATAGAGCCTGTCCGATCCTATTATAAAGGCGTACTTTGTCATTGATTGCCTTGCCCGAGGATTGAAACTCCTTCTCATGTTTATGTTTGGCTGTGTTGAAGAGTTTACCGATAATCTTATCGTGTAGCTCTATGATCTCATCGGTCAGAGTCGCTATTGTTTCGATCACTAACGCGACTAATGTGGCATAACGCCTATTTGGTTCAAATTTGGACAAATTCGCCGGTGTCATCTGCCCACCTTCGCGAGCCATTTTCAGTAAACGATTTTGATGGACACTTCGCTCGATGCCTTCTGGGAGATTTATATCATGAAGCAATTTTAACCGTTCAATGTGCTCAAGCATGGACTTGGAATTAGCTTTCATAGGTGATTGGCGAAGCCAAGCAAGATAGGTCGAAGAGGAATCCGATCTGATTTTTAAAAGCTGGTCAAGCTGTTGGCGTTGCCGGAGTGTTAAAGGATCACTTAGTTGGGAATAGATATCTCGATTTGCTCGTGTAATCGCTTCGGCGCACATACGTTCAATAACGTTGATGGCAGGCAGTAGTATATTTTTTTGGCGTAGATTTTCAACCAATGTGGAGGCAACGACTATCCCCTTATCCGTTTGTTCTGCAACACTGTGAAGCTCATCAACCATTTCATCGTAGCGTTTCATACTGAAAAGCTCGAAGCCAAATAAGCTTTGCAGCTCCAGCAAATATTCACGTCTTGTTTCCTGACGATGTCCATACTCCCGCCAGAGATCAGATGTAACTTCAAGTTGATCGGCAAGATACTCAAGAAATATTTCCGGAAGCGGCTGATCACTTGAAATTGCAATTCCAGGATAACGCATGCAACACAGTTGAACCGCAAATCCAAGTCGATTGGCTGCACCTCTATGCTGACGAATAACAGAAAGATCGGTTTCACTTAGGGTGTAATACCGGATTAATTCTTCTTCATTCTCAGAAATGGCAATCAGACTCTCTTTTTCAGCAGCAGTTAAAATCGATCGACGGGGCATTGGTACTCCTCTTACAAACGTCGGTTTTTGAGAATAGAAATTATATGAGGGCACCTCTAATAACCCCATTGGGAGTTAGCTAAAAGTACCCACTTGATTTTT
>NZ_JAEMQA010000047.1 GCF_022759005.1 Sulfuricurvum sp.
ACCCATAGCATAAAATATGAAAGCGGCAAAAATCAGCATATCCGTTAGCTGATCAAATGAACCGCTTACAATGAGTAAGGATGCCCAAATACTCTGTCCGATCAATGAAATATGAGGGGTGTGATACTGTGCATGTACCTTAGCAAAGGGTTTAAAAAAATAACCTTCTTTTGACATCTGATAGTAAACTCGTGCGGCAGACATCGTACTTGCCTGTGTTGCGCCAAATGTCGAGACCATGATCAATAATGAAACAATTGTAATACCTAGAGAACCCATGGTGATTTTGGCAACTTCTACAGCTGCAATGTTTCCGTTTTGCGTACTTAAATGTGCAAAATCAGCCGGAGAAAGGACTTGAAGATAAGCATAATTAACCAAAACATACAAAAACATTGTAATAGCCGTTCCTATGATAATTGCTCTAGGGATATTTTTTGTAGGGTCTTTAAACTCACTTGCCATATTCGTGATATTCACCCAACCATCATACGCCCAAAAGGCTCCAAGCATTGCGGTAAAAAAAGCGCTCATCTGTAAAATCTCACCCGTTTGTCCAGTTTGTATTGGAGAACTTATAACTGACTCTACATGTAAACTTCCAGTATATGTTAATCCCACATAGATGAGTAAAAATATACCTATGATTTTTGCAGTTGTGACAATATTACTAAGCCATCCTCCGCCTTGAACACCGCGAATATTAAACAATGTCAAAATAACTAAAGTACTGATGGCTACTAACTTAACCATTCCGTTTTGAAATGGAAAAATAACGCCCATAATATTGTACTGAGCACAGCCTTGAAATAGTGCTGAAAGATGAAATAGATTTACAAGAGATTCAGCAAAAACGTAAGCGATCGAAGCAATGGAAGCAGTACTGATAACAGTAAAAAAACTCCATCCATATATAAACCCGAAAAAATCTCCAAATACATTTTTAAAATATTGAAACTGCCCCCCAGCCTCTTTTGTGGTAGTAGCTAATGATGCAAAAGTAAAGGCGCCAAGCATGGTAATAAATCCAGCAACTATCCAAGCTACAAGAATAAGATGTCCATTCATCAACGCTGATGACATAGGTGTGATTTTTTTAAAAACTCCAGAACCAATCATATTTCCAGCTACAAGCAGTATCGCCGTGCCTATTCCAAGAACTGGAAGAAGGGAAGGTTGGTCTTTTATTTTCATCCTAAATTTCTGCCCGACGTGCAACACCGATCAGTTTTTCATATGGAAAGTTATAAAAACTTACAAAGGTTGGAGATAAACTTTTAATCATTGCAAAAATCTTCCAAAAGATATTACTAGAAACAATCTCTTCATCCCCATAAAAAATGACACGTTCATTAATGTGTTTTTCTCTCAATATAGTTTCTACATTAAGTTTTTCCATATAACCTGGACGGATAGTAAGAAGATCTAGTGCTTCTCCAAGTGGTGTCATTGTGCTTGTAATCCCATAAGATTCAGAAGAGGTTTGAATAATAACAATAATATTGTAATCATAAATAATTCCATTTTGAAACATAGTTTTAGCAATATAAGCCGGTATATGATCTGTTCTACGTGCAAAGAAAAGTGCTGTACCAAAAATATGATTTCCTTGTTTATAAGATTGAGCGTATTCGGTCAAAAAAAGATCTTTATCCACTGGAACCAAAGAAGTGTATAATCGCTTTTGACCTTGCGTATAAAGAACAACGATAAATAAAGGAATAGACGCAATAATCAACGACCAATATCCGCCATTTGGTATTTTAAGCCAACAAGAGACAAAGAAAGTTAAACTAACCAATGTGGCAACGACTGCAATCGACATCTTAAAATATTTTTTTTGGAACATAAAAATCATACTCATCAATATTCCGGTAATACTCATAGCACCTGCAACAGAAAGGCCATATGCAGAGGCTAATTTCGCAGACTCTTTAAAAGTAAATAACATAAATATGACACAAAAGAATAAAAACCAGTTTACTGAGCCGACATAGATTTGACTACGCAATTCATCAGATGTGTATTTCACATTGAAATGAGGGAAAATTCGAGTTGTCATCGCTTGATATAAAACAGAAAAAATACCACTAATCATGGCTTGAGATGCGATAACAGTCGCAGCAATACTGAGTAAAAGAATTGGTATATACAATGAGGGGACAAGTGTATGATATAACTCAAAAAATGGACTACTAGCTGACTTAGGATGCGAAAGAAGAAATGCACCTTGTCCGTAGTAAGAAAGTATTAACGCGAAGAAAGCAAAGAGCCATCCTTTAAGAATTGGGAGGCGCCCCATGTGACCCATATCTGCATATAACGCTTCTCCACCCGTAGCACACAACAATACATCTGCCAAAACAATAAAAGATATGCCCGGATGCTGTGCTATAAATTCATATGCATACACTGGAGATAAAGCTTTGAAAATTTCTAAGTGTTGAAGAACATAATATCCTCCACCTAATCCAAGAACAAAAAACCAAATAACCATTACCGGTCCAAATGCACTAGCTACCTTTTCAATCCCTCTTTTTTGAACAATAAATAGCACAAAGGTAACTGCAGTAGCAATAAATAAAAGTAGTGTTTTTGAAGTAGTTTCATAGCCTGGAATTAAAGCAATCCCTTCTACAGCACTTAGGATACTGATAGCAGGCGTAATGACACCATCTCCGATTAATAATGAAATCCCAATAAAACCTAACACACTAACGATCGCTACCGCTTTAGCCTGTTTTAAATAGGGAAGTAAAAGCTGTACTAAAACGACGGTTCCGCCTTCACCTCGTTTAGAAAGACTTGTCGCTAACCATCCGTACTGGACTGTGACTAATAAGATCAGAGTCCAAGTTATTAATGAAAGAATTTGAAAAATCGCTTCATGTGTCGGTTTGATGAGAAGTAAAACTATCCCCAGTGTATATATTGGACTCGTGCCAATATCTCCATAGACTACTCCAAGCGATTTGATAACCATCATCTCGCTTTTAATGCGTTCTTTAAATGTCATAATACTCTTTTCGTAACTATATGTACATGTTTATTTATAATCTTTAAATTTCTATAATGTTTTGCTAAATATTATAAAAATCCAAAGTTACTCTCCCCATTGTGCAACTGTGTAGCTTAGTAAACACTGAATTCGGATACTTTAAGAAATTTTAAAAACGACAATATAAAATATGATACTTAAAAGAGTACAGGAAGTAAATTG
>NZ_JAEMQA010000125.1 GCF_022759005.1 Sulfuricurvum sp.
CTATCCAAACCTATCTTCAGCAAAAACGGCTCAATCTTGAGTATTGTATCGATGCTCTTATTATCACGGATAACGAGATAGAGTGGATTGAAAATATTACTCTTTAAAGAGGGGAGGCAACAACGGGATGTGGAGCAGGTTCATAAAAATAGAATCCTTGTGCGTAATCAATCCCAAGCTCTGATACGATATTGGCAATCGCTTTGTTATGAACGAATTCGGCAACCGTCTCGATGGAGGCATTTTTGGTAAAGTTAACAATCGTTTGGACGATGGTGATAGCTTTATTATCGGTATCGAGATAGTGTATAAGGGACCCGTCAATTTTGATAATATCGATGGTCAGATTGAGAATGCGGGAAAAATTCGAATAGCCGCTCCCGAAATCATCAATAGCAATACGGCATCCGTAACGGTGCATTTTTTCAATGAAACGGGCAATACCTTCATACTCTTCGACTGCTTCGGACTCTAATATCTCAAAAATAATTCTGTTACCAAGGTTCTCATATTGTTCCAATGCTCTCTCGATCATCGCTACCGTTTCGCTGCTATTGATATCCTCGATAGAGAGATTAATGGAAAATTCTCCCGAATGCTCAGCAATAACTGCTAGGCTTTGCGCGATGATGGTGTGGGTAATTTGAGAATAGAGGTTTGATTCTTTTGCAATTGAGAGATACGGAAATATGGAGTGAACCTCTGTATCATTCATGATAATGCGTGCCAGTACTTCATGTTTGGTGACTGTGCAGGTTGAGAGATCTACAATCGGCTGAAAATAAGGGACAATCCGTTTTGCTTGAAGCGCATCTTTAAGTTCTTTGACTTTTGTAACATTGTCTTGGATGACTTGACGAAGATTGAGCCCTTCGTGATAGATGATAGGATTATTATGAGAATTGCTTTTAAGCGCCATATCCGCAGTTTCTAAAAGCGGCAGATAGGCCGATGCGGCAACGACGATGGAAGGGGAACGTATTTCATTATTGATAATAATCGGTGTTTCGGAAAATACGGATAAAACTTCTTTGGCCAATGCCTCGAGCGAATATGCGGAAGTCTGCTCAAATAAAATACCGAAATCATCGGCTCCCAGACGATAATAGGCAGGATTTGCTCCGGAAAAAGGCATTGTTCGGATATGCCTTGCTGTTTCAATCAGCAATTTATCCCCCTCCGATACACCATAAAAATCGTTGTAATGTTTGAATTTACTGATATTTATCAAGATGAGTCCCAGATCATTAAGGGAGTGATTGATCCGTTCTTCGTAGGCTTTACGATTTTGTAATCCCGTAAGTGTATCGGTTCGAGACTCTTTTTCACTTCGAAACAAAAAGTAGATGATAATTCCCAGACTGAGGAGGTACAAACCCATTAGAAAATAGGAGAATAAGATAATGAGTCGGAGCTCATGTTTAGATTCGTTAAGATAAATCTTTTTGATCTGTTGTAAAGTCGTTTGAGATATAGGATTGTTGATTTCATCCATCAATTGAAGATAGTGGGAAAAATAATATTCGATGACTTGAAAATTGGATATGACTCTTTGGGCGAGTTCTTCTTTAGCCTTATCATTGAAATGATATCGGGACAGCTCTTCGATATCGGGCTTCAAAGCGGTTATTAGACCAAGGTCAAGCGCATTTTTCCCAAGCAGGATCGTTCCGCTGATATGGTTCATGGTTTGTAATAACTGCCGTTCTTTCGGGTTGGAAGTATTCATTAGCTCCAAAACTCGCGCTTGTAACAGCGGAATGGCTGAGGTTGAATTTTTTATTACCGTATTGGTAGTTTGAAAATCGTAGATAGCGTTTACTTTGTGTTCGAAAACTTTAGAGTACTGTTTAAGCATAAATCGGGTTTTTGGATACTCTTGTATGATATGAGGATGTTGGATGAGGTATTTAATTTGCTGACGTATTTGATTAATTTGTGCATTGACGGCATCTTGGTTGGTGTAAAGAAAAAAGGTATTATGCAAAATTTGATAATCGAGTTTTTGCTGGGTTGTTTCGATGGAATTGATTTGGAGTTCAATGGCATTGCGTTCTGTAAAATATTCCATCGTAAATGTTTTAAATATAACCAAAGCAATAAAGGCACTTACGCCGAGAATGATTATCAGTGCGAATCTATACGTCAGTTTCATGGATATGCCTGAGCAGGAATCTCACCAGTAAGAGTATTTAGAAATGCGATCAGGGAATCGATTTCGGCAGGAGTGAGTTTGACACCTAAATTATGATAGGACATTTTTGTAATAGCATCTTCCAAGGTTGCGGTACTTCCATCATGAAAATAGGGTGCTGTAAGTGTAATATTACGTAATGTCGGAACTTTGAAAACATTTTTATCCTGTTCTCTTCCAGTTAGGGCAAACCGATCATCTATACGGGTGCTATGCTTAATCGGGACAATGGCGCCCATTTTTTGATAGGAGTTCCCGCCGACATTGACGCCGTTATGACAGCTGATACAACCAAGAGTTTTAAATAAAAGATACCCTTTGGCTTCATTGGGTGTAAGAGCTGCTTTTCCTTTTAAATAGCGGTCGAATTTTCCATTGGGAGTAATGAGTGTTTTTTCGTATTCAGCAATCATTTCGGCAATATCATCAGGTGTGACAGTGCTTCGTCTGGTAATTTTAGAAAATGAGTGGCTATAGGCGGCATCACTCTGGAGGCGTAATGCCGCTTCTTTCGGAGAAAGTCCCATTTCGACAGGATTGTGGATGGGACCTAGAGCTTGTTCCGTAAGATTTTTAGCTCTCCCGTTCCAAAATTGATTGAAATTAAAGACGGCGTTAAGAACTGTCGGCGCATTCATAGAACCCTTTTGTTGGCGAATTCCGGTCGAGACATTTTGTGCGTCGGTTCCCCCTTTAGAAAAATCATGGCAAGAGGCACAGCTTATTGTGTAGTCACGAGAGAGGATCGGATCAAAAAAAAGTTTTTTGCCTAACGCTGCTTTTGCAGAATCGTGTGGGATGCTTTGTGGAATTGGAGAGATCGGTTCTTGTGCATATAACAGAGTTGAAACCAGTATTATGATCATCAAAAGCACGTTCATATCGTTTGGCCCACTTTAGTTTGAAAATTAAGAGTTATTGTGGCGCAAACTACCTTAAAACATTTCTAAAACTATGCATGCCCTGAGAAATAATGTGAGAGTAATGCAATAAGTCATTTTAAAGATTGGGGCGTTAT
>NZ_JAEMQA010000026.1 GCF_022759005.1 Sulfuricurvum sp.
TTTACACAAAAACCGCTATCGAATACGGAACCATTTAATCCGCTCTTTCCAATCTTTTTGGAGCGTTTTTTACACGCAACCAAAGGTGTCGCACGTGTGTCCACCTATAAATGGACTTTTTTCCCTATCTATTTTAAACTTTGCTTAAATAATATATTGCTCAAATACATGAACTAATCTGTATTAATCGAATAATTTTCACTTGTTAATGTATAATTCCAATACTAATTTTATGAGGATACTATGGCAAAAGGTTTCGGCGGAAAGTATTTCTTGCTTCAAGCAATCACCGCAACTGTGAGTGAAACTACGCTACATAAGCAGTCCGTGCGTACCCGAAACTGCCATACTCGCCGTTTTTCTGCTACGGATGATGGTATCGACGAATCACCTCCGGATGAGCTAGATCTTCTCCTTGAAGCCATAGAACCATTTACGCCAAAGGTTTCCCGTTGCCAGTGTCACTGTAACTGTTTTTTTCGTCGCCGTGCTCTGCGCGCCCTCTACATTTCTTCATTAATACCAAAGCTTCTATTTTTATTCCGTTATTTTAATACTGATGCCTCGCCACCACTCTCTGTCACATTTTCCTATTAATCAGCACCATGAGTCTCTATCATTCCTAATACAACGGCTCCAAATTTCCTATTTAATCTTGGGGCTTGTAAAAACAAGGATGATGAATATCAAATAAATAACAAGGAATGCAATATGAAAAACAAAATAACTGTGCTTGGATTTCCCCGTATCGGAGAAAAAAGAGAGTTAAAAACTGCCCTCGAAAACTACTGGAAGGGCATTATCAGTCTAAATGAACTGCACTCAGTCGCTACTGAACTTAGAGTGCGACATTGGAAGCTGCAACACGATAGCGGAATTGATCAGGTTGCTATCAACGATTTCAGTCTTTATGATAATATGCTTGATCTTATGGTAACCATCGGTGCAGAGCCTGAACGCTTTAGCGATATTGTCGACCCGACTCAGCGTTATTTCACGATGGCTCGTGGAGACGAGACTCATACTGCACTCGAAATGACTAAATGGTTCAACACTAATTATCATTATCTTGTCCCCGAACTGCACAACACGTTTAGTTTTGGAAAAATCAATTCCGATAAAATCATTAACGAATACAATGAGGCTAAAGCCAATGGATACGAGGGACGGATTCAATTGATTGGACCGATTACCTTTTTAGCACTGTCGAAATGTTCCGAAGAAGTACGCGCACAGCTTTTTGATTCTCTCCTTAATCAATATGCTGCACTGCTAGAAATATTACAGAATCTCGGAACTGACATCATCCTCCACGAACCTTCGCTCGTCTGCGATCCGACACCAAATGATCTCTCTTTGGTAAAAATTGCGTATGACAAACTGGGTAGATTTGGAAAAATCTGGGTTGCTACCTATTTTGAACACTCCACTGAAGCGACGGCTGTGCTTGTCAACACTCCAATCTACGGGCTTGTTATCGATTTTGTCCATGGAGATAAGAATCAAAAATCTCTAGAGTTACTGAGCAAAAGCGATAAACACGTTGCAATCGGGATCATAAACGGTCGTAATGTCTGGAGAAATGATTTGCATCATTCGCTCGCCATACTGACAGAAATCGCCTCATTTATTCCCAAAGAGCGTTTAAGTCTGAGTACTTCGTGCTCCTTGCTGCATGTTCCTTATTCGCTCAAGCATGAAAATGCCCTCAAAGAGGAGGTGAAAGGATTGCTCTCATTTGCTGAGGAAAAACTCACCGAGCTTTCAACCCTCTCCCACGCTTTTTTTACGGGGCAGCCTCTAGCGGCACGGCTTACGAACACTACTCGCACCGATGAAGCGGTACAAAAACGTCTAATGAACCTTACTGCGAATGATTACAAACGCTCTTATCCTTTTGCGCTTCGTCAGGAGGCAGCACACGATCTTTTTGATCTTCCTCTTTTACCGACCACTACCATTGGATCGTTCCCACAAACTTCGGAAATCCGTCAAACACGTCAAGAGTTTAAAAAAGGGATCATCACTAAAGAGCAATATGAGAGTGCGATGAAAGAGGCAATCAAGGAGTGCGTCGCTTTTCAAGAATCGGTTGATCTTGATGTTCTTGTTCACGGTGAATTTGAGCGTAACGACATGGTAGAGTATTTTGGTGAACAGCTCAATGGATTTGCATTTAGCAGCAACGGCTGGGTACAAAGCTACGGTAGTCGATGCGTCAAGCCACCGCTACTTTATGGTGATGTTAGCCGTCCTAAGGCGATGACAGTAGAATGGAGCGTATTTGCACAAAGTCTTACGAAGCGACCAATGAAAGGGATGTTGACCGGACCTGTTACCATCCTCAACTGGAGTTTTGTCCGCGACGATCAGCCCCGATCCACCACTGCGCTTCAAATTGCACTCGCCATACGTGATGAAGTGGAAGATTTGCAGCGCGCTGGGATCAAAATGATCCAAGTCGATGAGGCGGCATTCAAAGAAGGATATCCTCTCCGATACAAAGATCGTGCCGCGTATGAGAAATGGGCGCTGGAAAGCTTCTTGCTCTCGACAGCAGTTGCCAAGCGCGATACCCAGATACATACCCATATGTGCTACAGTGAATTTACTGATATCATCAAAACAATTGAAGCGATGGATGCAGACGTTATCTCTATAGAAACATCCCGTAGTGGAAATCGCCTATTAAAAATATTTGCGGCAGTAGGGTATCAGCAAGAAGTAGGACCGGGTGTTTATGACATCCACTCGCCGCGTGTTCCAAGTGTTCAAGAGATGGAAAAACAAATCCATGCACTCTTAGAAGTACTTCCGGCTAAACAACTCTGGATCAATCCCGATTGTGGACTTAAAACCAGAGGATGGAGCGAGACTGCGGCCTCTCTAAAAAATATGGTACAAGCAACCAAAGCGGTACGAGCAACTTTTTAGTTGCCGCCGCTTAGGCCGCAAAATTCTAAAATACGAGTATGAGCTATAACTTAACGCTCCATAAGGGTGAGAATGCAAATGGATGAATTATTGTGGGTATAGGTTCGAGCGCACGGAGCTTTTTTATTGACAGTTATTGACATAAGCGTCAATCATCGTTTTAAGCTACTTTCAAAACGCATAGGAATACAAATCCCTTTGTAGCTTGATACCCACTCTTCAGTTACCTATAGTGTTTGCTCTTAAACTGCCATGCTTGCCGACACCGTTAAA
>NZ_JAEMQA010000003.1 GCF_022759005.1 Sulfuricurvum sp.
TATTCTCACAATATCGGGCTTAACCTCGATTAGATGGTGCCAAAACCACTCTTTGCCCTTTTCTTCGTGTGTTAGTATCCCTTTATAGTCTATGTCTTTGTAAAGGTACAAAATCCTCTCATATACCTGAGCACCGTCTGCAATAGTCAATAACACCCGTCTGCCGTCTAGGGGGTCAAAAATATTTAAAATACCCTCTTGCATATCAGTGAGAATAACTGCCTTATTGTCTCTACCTACCAATATACAAGGCAATACATGGGACTCCATAATATCGGCGGAAAACTCTGTATCTTCAAAGTTAAAACCGAAATCATTGGCGCCATATTTTACGTCATCTATTTCGGTATGTTTTTTATCGTGAGCAAGTATCGTATTTATCGTCTTTAGCTCAACATCACCATAATAAAAATCAACTACATACTTAAAACAAAGTAGTAGCGAATCGTTATTTTTTTGCTCTTTTTTTTCTTTCATTTATCCCCAAAACGCTATACAACCTGAACGGTCAAATCCACCCCGCCGCCGTTTGCGTCAAGTGCGTAGTTGTTATTTATCGTCAGCGCCGAGCCACTACTATACGGCAGACCTGTTGATGTATTTGTTGCCGAACTAAAATCATTGATATTAATTTTTGATGCCTGAGCGGCATTAACAACATCCAAAGAGAGATTTGTAGCAGTTGCACTGTTATCCCATGCATTTAATGCATTGGCGCTAAATACAATATTTCCATTTACGGTAGCCGAGTTTAGATTGATTGTTTCAAGATTTGCAAAATTATTGCCATATGTCGCATTGTCGAATTTAACTGTATTGCCAGCATTAATAGTACCATTGAAATACAACGTATCACTTCCGGCGCCGCCGTCAAAATCAACTTTTGCCGCATCTGTAAATCTTACTCTCATACTATCATTACCCGCAAGACCGTTAATAACAACAGCGTCGTTGTCCGCAACGTTTGAAAAGTCCATCGTATTTCCGCCGTTGAGAGTGTCATTCCCTGCCGTGCCGTTTACGGTTAGTTTACCGCCTGAGTTTATATAGAAGTTTTCAAACGTGTTAAGGGCAGCAGAACTCATAGATACAGTGTTTGAACCAAGCTTTAGAGTGTCAGTTCCGGCGCCGCCGTCCAAATAAAACCCGGTTAGTGTGCCGAGATTTGTTCCAGTAAAATCAAAAATATCATTTCCGCCGTTACCGTATGCGTATATTTTGCCAGTAAAGCCGCTCAAATCAACATTTGTAAAATCAAGGGTTTCATCTGCGCCACTACTATAAAAATATAAGCTTCCGCTTCCTGTTACCTTGTCAAACTGCGAAAACTGCGAAAAATTCATATAACTATTAAATGTCCCTACATTTAGTGTTTCAAAATTTGAAATTGTAATTAGCTGAGTACCACTACTGTTTGAAAAATTAACATTTTGTGTTAGTTGGAGTGTATCGGTATCTGCGCCACCGTCAAGAGTTTCGTTTGATGTATTTCTAGCTAGTATCGTATCATTACCGTCACCGCCTGAAATCGTATCCGTTCCACTCCAACCGTCTAGGATATTATCATTTGCATCGCCGGTAATTACGTCATTCCCAGCGCCGCCTATGAAGTTTTCTATATTTCTGATAATGTCATTTGTCACAGGGTCTCCAGCGCCATTGGATGTGAATGCTACCGTTGCATCAGTTCCACCGTTTAGAGTAACTTTTATTTGTCTTGCCGAGCCTGAATAATCGGCAGTATCTATCCCACCGTTACCGTCAAATATATCAGAGCCGTCATTTTGATTATTACCGGTAAATGTATCGTTACCGAGTCCGCCGTCTATGGTATCGTTACCGAGTCTGCCGATAAATATATTATTTAATGCATTACCTGTTATCGTATCGGCATAATTTGTACCATATATATTTTCAATACCATACGCAAGGTCTTTACCGGAGTTGTACGAGAAGTTTCCGCTAGCATCCATTGTGATTATTGCCGGACCAGGAGCGCCGTCAGCTATATCTATCGTATCTATGCCGGCATCACCATATACCGTGTCATTGCCGGCACCGGGACTAAGAAGATCATTTCCTACACCACCATACAGCGTATCGTCTCCACCTCTTCCTGTAAGCGTATCATTGCCTTCATATCCATAAAAAACCTCATTAGCAGAGTTACTCCCAGATATTACATCATTGCCATATGTTCCACTTATCACCTCTACGGCTTTTACAAGGTCAATAAGTCTGCCCGTAGTTGTCTCTTTTACCATTGTAAAATCAACAGAATTTAGATCCACTGTTATACCATTGATATTTTCCCAGTTTGTGGCGCCTATAGCATCATAATCAGCTTTATAATACGTAAGAAAGTCACTCCCATTGCCACCGTCAATAAAGTCATATCCACCACCGGGCATAAATGTATCATTGCCGTTCATACCCTGAAGGTAGTTTGTGCCTCCGTCACCGACTATGGTATCGGCAAAATTTGAGCCGATAATATCCTCTATGTTTATTAGTACATCACTACCGTACCCAGTGGCGGTAGCAGTAGGGGTATCGAGTCTAACCACTATACCGCCGGTGGAGTTTTGGAAATCAGCTGTGTCAGTATCGCTTCCGCCGTCCAGTGTATCGTTGCCATAGCCACTATACAAAGTGTCATAACCACTACCGCCAAGAAGAGTATCGCCGCCCGCTCTACCGTCTAGTATGTCTGATCCGGCGCCACCACTTATGATATTTGACGCCCCATCACCATAGATTGTATCGTTATAATCGCTTCCCTCTACCACTTCGGTGTTTGTTATCTTGTCAAATCCTAGTTTTACAAGACTATTGTAAGTATTGGAGTTAGTAGTGGCGGTAGCATTACCATTCGCATCATATGAAAAACCACTCTTATCGACAAATTTTGAGATGGAATTTATGACGTCATCCGTACCGTCTTGGTCAAAATCAACCCCAGCTACAGTAAAACCTGCCAAATCGACATATACGCCGTTATAATAGGCAAGCATTTTTTCTTCTAGTGTTACGCCGCTACCGGTCAAATTCGCATATTCAGCCGCACTTATATTGCCGTGCGCCAACAACACATCCGCCTCAGACAAACTATATGAGGATACGCTACCGTAGCTTACTTTGTCGGCACTGCCAGCGCCACCATCAAGTATATTTTCACCTGCGCCGCCGTATATGGTGTCAT
>NZ_JAEMQA010000155.1 GCF_022759005.1 Sulfuricurvum sp.
GCGCGTCTTGATGACACGGCAGGTTTCATGATGGGCGATGCATGGTGCGGTGCTGAATTCCCGACGGCGTTTGGTATGGAAGATCAGTCTCCGGAAGAAAAAGCGATTGCTGAAGCAGATTCGAAATCGGGTGCATCACTGAAATTGACCGTTCTTAATCCAATGGGACGTATTTGGACGATGGTAGCCGGCGGTGGGGCATCGGTTGTGTATGCCGATACGATTGCCGATCTTTCAGGCAACGTAGCCGACCTTGCAAACTATGGTGAATATTCGGGTGGACCGACAACAGGTGAAACGAAGTTTTACGCCGATACTGTTTTGGATTTGATGACTCGCCATAAAGATCCAAAAGGTCGCGATAAAATTTTGATCATCGGCGGTGCGATTGCAAACTTTACCGACGTTGCGAAAACATTTACAGGGATCATTCAATCGTTTGAAACCTATGCAGACAAAATGAAAGAGGTTGGGACTCGTATTTACGTACGCCGCGGCGGGCCAAACTATGAAAAAGGTCTTAAAGACATTAAAGAGGCGGCAGACCGTTTGGGTCTTTATATTGAAGTATACGGACCTGAAACACATGTAACCGACATTGTGCGCATGGCGCTTGAAAAATAAGGAGAGAATGATGGGTGCTTTATTTACCAAAGATACACAAGCAATTTTTTGGAACAACAACGCGAGCGCTATCCAACGTATGTTGGATTATGACTATGTCATCAATCGCACAAAACCTTCTGTTGCGGCAATCGTTGCTCCGACATCAGGAAACAAATTTGAGAAATTTTTCTACGGTCCTGATGAGATTATGGTTCCGGTATTTCGTAACACGACTGATGCTGCGGCAGCATTTCCGAATGCTGACGTTCTTTTGAACTTCGGATCATTCCGTACAGCGTATGATGTGACGATGGAAGCAATCGGCATTAAAGGACAATTTAAAACGATCATGGTTACGGCCGAGGGGATTCCTGAGCGGCTTGCTCGTAAAATGAACCAAGCAGCTCGCGATGCGGGTGTCGTTGTTATCGGACCGGCAACCGTTGGTGGTATCGCTCCAGGTGCGTTTAAAATTGCAAATGTCGGTGGAACCATCGAAAATATTATTAACTCTAAACTTCACCGTGCCGGTTCATGTGGATTGGTAACCCGTTCAGGCGGATTGTTCAATGAACTTTCAAACATCATTAGTATTAATGCTGACGGTATTGCTGAGGGTGTTGCGATCGGCGGTGACCGGTTTGTCGGTTCAGTATTCATCGATAATCTTCTTCGTATGGAGAGCAACCCTGAAGTTAAATATATGGTTCTTTTGGGTGAAGTCGGTGGAACCGAAGAGTACAAAGTAATCGAAGCGGTTAAATCGGGCAAAATCAAAAAACCGATTATCGCATGGTGTATCGGAACGATCGCTAAACATTTCAGCTCAGGGGTTCAATTCGGACACGCAGGTGCTTCGGCAAATGCGGACGCAGAAACTGCAGCGGCTAAAAATGAAGCGATGGCAGCAGCGGGTATTTATGTTCCTGCAAGTTTTAATGATCTTCCGCACACCATTGCGGAAGTTTACGGAAAACTTCGTGCAGAGGGAACAATCGGTGAAATTGCTGAACCTGAACTTCGTGCGATACCGAAAGTACGCCGTAAAAAAGAGTTCATTTGTACGATCTCTGATGATCGCGGTGATGAAGCGACCTATGCGGGTTATCCGATCAGCTCGGTAGCAACTCCGGAAACCGGTTTTGGAATCGGTGATGTTATTTCACTTCTATGGTTCAAAAAACGCTATCCAAAATGGGCAACTGATTACCTAGAAACCGTTATTAAAACGGTTGCTGACCACGGTCCGGCGGTTTCGGGTGCGCACAATGCAAAAGTTACAGCGCGTGCAGGAAAAGACGTTATCAGTTCTTTGGTGACAGGTCTTCTTACTATCGGACCACGTTTCGGTGGAGCGATCGATGATGCTGCACGTTATTTCAAATACGCGAATGACCGTGGTATGACTCCTTCGGAATTTATTGATTACATGAAAAAAGAGGGTAAAACCATTTCCGGTATCGGACACCGTATTAAATCGGTACGTAACCCTGACCTTCGTGTATCGGGATTGAAAAAATATGCAGCTGAACACTTTCCTGCAACACCGTTGCTTGATTTTGCCCTTGAGGTCGAAAAATTGACAACCTCTAAAAAAGACAACCTAATCTTGAACGTTGACGGTACGATCGGTATCTTGATGGTTGATATGTGGCGTGCACTTGGATATTCTGAAGAAGAAATCGACGGATTCATCGACGCAGGTGCATTGAACGCATTCTTCGTAGTCGGACGCTCAATCGGATTTATCGGGCATATCTTGGATGAAAAACGTCTTGGAATGCCGATGTATCGCCACCCGACAGACGATATTCTTTACAACGTCGAACTCGCAGACGAAATCTAAATTCTTTCTTTTCCCGCTGATGCGGGAAAATCTCTTTTTTTCTTCAAACTTTCTTCTTTTTTGTTATAATCATTTTTGATAAATTTTGTTTTCAAAAAAGGCTTCTGTATATGAAACGATTTGCTTTTACATTATTAGAACTGGTTTTTGTGATTATTGTTATAGGTATCATTGCTGTCCTTGCAATGCCGAATCTGAGTACCAATCCTTTGAAACAAGCTGCAGAACAAATCGCTGGGCATATACGTTATACGCAACATCTCGCTATGGTTGATGATAAATACAATGATAAAAATTCTACATGGTGGCGCGAGCGTTGGCAGATCCGATTTTATGAAAAAGGGACTCCTGATAATTATTATTATACTGTTTTCTCTGATAAAGACCAAAATACCAATGTGGACTATGGTGCTGGCAAAACTGAAGTAGCTATTGATCCGCTTACAAGCAAAAAATTGCATGTTTCTGATGACAATAAAAATATGGATTTGACTGGAACATATGGTATTGTTAATGTAGTTACATCTTGTCTTACTGAGGATGGAAGCAAAGTTACTGCTAATAAAGGTGTTATTGCATTTGATGAATTCGGCCGTCCTTATAATGGGATATCTAATGCAAAGACTCAATCAGATTATTTATTGACTCAAAGTTGTACGATCGAATTTCAACATAAATCTGAAGGGAATGCGACTATAACTATCCAACCTGAAACGGGTTATGTGTCGGTTGTTTACAAGTAAAAAATG
>NZ_JAEMQA010000096.1 GCF_022759005.1 Sulfuricurvum sp.
TAAAAAAAAAGAATTTTCTCAAGGTGTGTATAATCGAAACATTATCTATAAAACTATCATATTTAGAATATATTTATACTAGGTCTTCTCTTCTCATTTCTTCCACTTCATGATTTATACTGTCTTTTGGGTTGGTGGTTTGAAGCCCGTTATTGTCCAGCCACTTCTCAATAATATTTTGCAGTTCGCTTGTGGTTTTTGAATAGCTATCACGGTCAAAGTAAATTGCACCACTACTCTTATTCACTTTTAAAATATCAATGGCGTACGATTTTACGAGTATCCATTCATCGGTGATTTGAATATCAGCGGATAGGGTCTTTTTCTTCTTTCTTGTTTCGATTAATGAGTGGTTTTTTAAATTGTCAGCGTTTTGTTGATGCACTTTGCTTTTATAGTTCATTGAATAGCTCCGAGGGCAAAAGCCTGAATTATTTAGATTCAGGTTTTGGAGCTTCTTTCTTAACCCCTTCAATTTCTGGTAGGTCGTAGGAGATATAAAAACTTTCGTCTTTGTTTTTTACCTTCTCTGTTTCAGCGAATTTGATTTTTTTTCCTATCATCGTTTTTAACTGCTCTTTGTTCTCATTGATAAGCAACACTTTTTTCAATACTAATTTTGACCCCATCATATCTTTCATGGTTGCAACATAGGCTTTTCGCATTACGGGCTTTTTAGTTTTTTCATTCGTGCCTACTCTGAACTCTTTTTCCTCGAATGAACGCAATGTCAAAAATTCTTCCATAGGGTAAAATAAAGCGAATACACCGTTCTCAAATGCGTTTGGATACTCCGACACTATCTTGATATTGCTTTTGATGTATAGACATCGCATTGACACGCTCAAGACTTTTCCGTATGTGTCTTTGGTTTGATTTTTTTGCACATTATCAACAATGATTAGTTTATTTACCAATTTATCCAAATCGGTTGCTTTAACTTCTACCCCTTCTTCTGGAAACATTGTAAGCGTTTCGACTTTATCGTTTTTAACGGCTTGTAGGGTGATATTTCCCTTTTCGGTAATGTTATATCCAGCAACTGACATTTTTAAGTTTTTATTATAGTCTTTATTTCTCAATGACACTCTTACGTCTTGACCCTCTTCGCTAATCCCTAATACTGAACCTAATTTAATATCTTCCATTGTCATCCTTTAAAATTTTTAGTAATGGATGAATCAAATAACTCACCCATATTTATTATTTTAAGAAAAGAGATTTAGGAGTCAAATAATTTGCGTTGCTTTTTTGAGATTTCACACTTGCTAAATTGAATGCCAATTTTTATCGTATAAAATCTTCTCCCCCATATCGGTGATAATCAACTGCTCCACCTTGTAATAAACGGAGTAAAGGCTATCAACTATTCCGATTTGCTTTTTTAGCTCTGACTCCATTTTTAAAAGATTGCTCAATGTCGTGTAATCGTTATTAACCATATCCTCTTCGGGCAGTTTGACCAGTTGTTCGATTTGTTCTTTGACTTTTGATAGTTGAGCACGGTAATCATCGCCTAATATTTTAGAGGAGTGCTTTTTCTTTGTGTCGTATTCACTCTT
This sequence comes from Sulfuricurvum sp., assembly GCF_022759005.1. Lineage (GTDB taxonomy): Bacteria > Campylobacterota > Campylobacteria > Campylobacterales > Sulfurimonadaceae > Sulfuricurvum. Next base: position 1,563 of record NZ_JAEMQA010000096.1, read on the forward strand.
ATTGATTTCAATGACTTGACCTTGATGGAAGCATTTATAGATTTTACGCTTGACCTCTAATACATGAAAACGCTTGATGTCCTTATCTTGAACATTGTAATCCTTGATTTTATCGTTCTTCCCATCTTCTATGATGATGGTTCGCTTTGCGGTGTCGTTATTGATTTCATATCTTAGACAAGTGCCGTTGTCGGTTGCTTGTTGCAACGTAGCGTTTTTGTATTCTTCCGCATCACCGCACACCCTATAAATTAATCGTGATGTTCTCTTGTCTAATTTGTTTCGACTGCTACGGTGAAGTCTGGCACCATTAGCTAACATCAGTTTCCACCCTAAATACACATTGATATCCGTCTTTTGCTGTTCTATCCAATCGTGTTTGTGTTCTTGGTCATCAAGTGTGTTGGCTATTTGTAAATTCTTTTGAATGTATTTGACAATGTATTTTGTGGCACCGTCAATATTTCCAAAATTTTGTTTGATGTCATTGGTGTTTGAGGGCATATTGTATTCAATCAAGGTTCGCTCGTAGCACTCCTTTATCCAATCGCTCAAATCAGGGTGATGAAAAATAATACCGTGTGCATGGACTTGAAGGGTTCTATGAGGTTCTAAAATAATGTTGTATTTTATCTCCTTTGCCAGTTTTCGGTGCTTTCGGCTGTTCTTCTTCACCCTATGTAAAAATGCCGATAGAAATGAGTTTAGATACAAATACCCCTCGCTTATCGCTTCGTCTAAATTGGCATAGATAAAATTAGGATTGACCGTCCATTGCGCAAACGGCAATTTGATATTGCCTCGTGATGTGCGAAACGGTTGAAACCGTGATAATAGGGTATTCGTAAAAAATGTAGCGGTGTAATCTTTTTCTTTGGCTTCGGTCTTATTGACTAAAATGGATTGCTTGATGTCGTGTCCAAATTGCTTCATATACTTCACATTGGAGTATTCCAACACCAATCTATTGTCATCGCCCGTTTGCTCCTCTACGACCTCTTCACAGCCGTTAAACACCACTAAATTTCTTTTGGTGCTATCGTTATATTCTTCAATGTTGGCGCTGATGGATTCTAAATATTTTTTGCGACGATTGGGGATGTATTTAGTTTTTAGAAAGTTGTTTTGCTCACGCTCTTTTTTAACCGCTTTTTCTTCTTGTTTGAACACCCTTTGCTCGAACTGCTTTTTTAGCTCATTGGTTATCCACTGCTTTTTAGTGAAATAGCTTATCTCCTTATTATCATTTGGAAACATCGTTTCATACAAGGACGCTACTCTCAATTCGTATTTATTTTTCAATCCATCACCCCTAAAATATAACCGTTTTACATTTTAAGAACTTTCGATTTTTTTGAAAATAATTGCGTTGCTAGTGTGAGATTTTAACTCCGTACCTTTTTTGACCCCTTATTTGAGCTATGTTAATCGCCACCTTTTCTTATAAAGTAAATCCAATCCTACGGATTGTTCGGGAAAAACTTCTGATTCTGTTTTCTGATTCTTCCATGTTCCCCCCACCACCTAGCGGTGGTGGAGGAAACTTACAGAATTGCCATGAAAACATGAACCCATGAAGTTTTTAGCGGATAGCCTCTATATTTATTTTATATTTTTTACTACTTTGAAATC
>NZ_JAEMQA010000128.1 GCF_022759005.1 Sulfuricurvum sp.
ATTTGCGCTTCCATTTTTATTCGCTTGTTGTAGAGAAACAACAGGTCGTCGCTTGTAAGGGAAGACAAATATCTTTCGAAGCTGCGGTCAGTAAGAGTGTTTTTGGACGATATCCTTGGTATATGGGTATTTATTGTATCGTTTGCGTGAAGGATGGTTTTAGTCACCGATGATATATTTGAAGCATTATCAATATTTTTGAAATTCTTCAAGAGATATTCTTTTAACTCGCGGTCAAATCCCTGAGTGAGATAAGTATTGACAACTTGCGGATTTGAATACAAATGAAAGTTTGTGGGATCATAACTTATGTTCATGTTGCATTTATGACAATATCTACTCTGCACGGTATTGTTGTGTTCGAGAAGATGCAACAATGTATAAGCATCAACTTGAGTGGTTTTGTTGTTCTTTAATTGAGTGATCTCAATAGTTATATTTGTGGAATTGGCAACAAATGCTGCTGACTTATTTACTAGCATGTTCTGCTCCTATGCTTTGTTATTTAGTGCAAAAAACGGAGCAATTCGGCCATGTGTGACGTTTTTATCCGGCCACCCGTGACGGAGCGATTCGGCCAGCAAAAACGGTCATAATCCGGCCACTTTTTGTAAAAAAACGTCACGGTTTCTTTGAGTTATGGGAGGTATTTTCTGAATTGACTACACTGCCGTTTAAAAACGGGAGTGTCGATGAGGAAGATACAGATGAAAAAAGTACGTGAAGTGTTACGACTTCATATAGGGATGAATTTATCATCCCGTCAAACCCATAGAGCGGCAGGGGTTCCAAGAACAACCGTCCAAGACTACGTCAAACGCTTCAAATCATCAGGGTTATCGATCGATGAGATTGGTACCATGAAAGATGATCTGCTTCAATCGAAGCTTTTCCCCGAGCAAAAAAGCTCGCTCCCTCCCAAAAAACCTCTCCCCGATATGGTTTACCTTCACCACGAGCTCAAGCAGCGTAAACACACCAAAGTGACCTTGATGCTGTTGTGGGAAGAGTACAAAGAAGCCTATCCCGATGGCTATGAGTATACTCAGTTTCGGGTTCTTTACAAAAAGTATGTCAATAAGCTCAATCTTTCGATGCGGCAGGTACATCTGGGAGGGGAAAAGGTCTTTGTCGATTACAGCGGTCTGACGATGCCGATTTACGATGTTCAAACCGGTGAGATGGAAAAATCTCAGGTTTTTATCGCGGTTCTTGGCGCCAGCGGCTACACGTTTGCCCATGCAACACCGTCTCAAAAACAAGAAGATTTCTTTCAAGCCCATGTGTTGGCGTATCGGTACTTTGGGGGTGTTCCCCGAATCGTGGTGAGCGATAATCTTAAATCAGCTGTCATTACCCACTCCAATGGAGAGATCGTTATCAATGAGGGATACGCCGATCTTGCCCGCCATTACAATATGGCAATCGAGCCGGCACGTCCCTATAAACCCAAAGACAAACCGAAAGTAGAACAAGGGGTTCAGGGGATTCAGCGCTACATCTTAGCCCGTTTCCGTCATCGGAAGTTTTACAGTGTCGATGAGCTCAATGAAGCCATTGCACCACTGTTGGATGATTACAACAACAAGATTGTGAAACATCTGGAGCAAAGCCGCACACAGATGTTTGAGACCCTGGACAAACCCCACCTGAAACCGCTTCCTGCGAACCGTTACAGCTACAAAGAGTTCAAAGTGGCTCGGGTGAACCAAGATTACCATATCACTTTGGATAAATGCAATTACTCCGTCCCCTACGGCTATGTCAAAGAGCTTGTCGATCTCCATTACGATTCACACAGCGTAAAAATCTATCACAACAACACCCTTATCGCCAATCATCCACGACTTCGCCGTATCGGTGATGTCTCTACCTTTAAGGAACATATGCCCGAATCTCATCAGTGGGTACATGAAAAGATGAATCCTGATCGCTTGCGTCACTGGGCAGCTGCCATAGGCACTAATGCTGTAGCGTTTGTGGCGGCACGGTTTGCATCTGCCGAATATGAAGCGCAGGCATTCCGCCCCATCATTGCGGTCCTCTCTCTTGCAAAACTGCATGGCAAAGCAGAGCTTGAACTAGCGCTGATGTTCGCACTGGACAAACAGACACTGAAGACGAAATCGATCAAATCGATTCTGGATAAAAAGCTCTATCTCGGTAAAAGCGCCAACAACATCCATGCGATACCGAGTGTTCTCAACACCCACAAAAATCTGCGTAATGCCCAAGAGTATCAGTAAGCATTACACGACAAAAACAAAAAACAAACGGACAAAAGGAAACTATCATGCACCATTCACACCTTATGGAAAAAATCACCCAGCTTGGTCTTCACGGACTGAAAGAGGCCTATGGGCGTCAAAGCGAGGATGTCAATTATCAGACCCTCGCGTTTGAAGAGCGGCTCTATCAGCTCCTTGATGCGCAAAGTCTCTATCTACGCAACAAAGCAATCACTATGAACCGAAAGCTCTCTAAAATCAAAGAGAAACATGCTGCTATTGAAGAGATCGATTTCGATCCTAAACGGTGCCTCGATAAAGCATTCATTCACTCTCTGGCTAACTTGAACTTCATCCGCAACCATCAGAACGTTATCATGACCGGAGAGACCGGAACAGGCAAAAGTTATCTCGCTCAGGCATTCGCAAACCGTGCCATCATGGATGGATTCAGGGTCTATTATATCCGTACACCGACACTGCTTGAGGAGATACGAATTTCACGCATTGACGGAACCTATACCAATCTGCTCAAAAAATACTCCCGGTTTCACCTATTGGTACTGGATGATTTCGGAGTATCCACCATACATGAAGACGATGCCACCAACTTGTTTGAAATTATCGAAGACCGCACTCAGATCAATTCGACGATTATCACGTCTCAGCTGAGCGTCTCAGATTGGCATGCCTATCTCAACAACAATACCATTGCCGATGCTATTCTCGACCGTGTCGTTCACTCATCTCACCGAATCGAGATTAAAGGAGATTCAATGCGTAAAATTTACTCCACTCTCAACAAACCGAATAAGGAATATGAATAAGAAATTCAGATGATCGACTAATCACTATCCGGCCACTTTATGTTACAATCCACTTACAGAAAATATCTCTCTTCAAGTGGCCGAATACTCTCCGCGATCACTGGCCGAATACTCCGTCATATGCA
>NZ_JAEMQA010000038.1 GCF_022759005.1 Sulfuricurvum sp.
TCTCGATGCCGCTGCTCGCCGCTATCCGCATCATGGTTTCCAGCGGTGAAGAGTGTCAGTTTTGTATCGATTACAATACGGGGATGTTGATAAATATGGCTGGATGGACGTTTGATCAGGTCACTGAGATGCGTAAAGATCCAAAATCCGCAAACCTTCCCGAACGTGAGACAGCGATGCTCTTATTAGCGATCAAAGCGATACGCAACGCACACGGAGTTAGCGCGAATGATCTCGATACGTTACGTGAAATGGGATGGAGTGATAGCGATATTCTCGATGCGGTAAACCATGCGACGCGGATGTTGGCGACCGATATTATTTTTAATACGTTCAAGATTGAGAATTTCGAATGAGCACGCAAAACACATTTAGCGGTCGCTATGACGGCTCACTCAACACAGGGACAAAGCGGGCACTGATCGTCATCGATGTCCAAAACGAATATTTTACGGGGCTTCTTCCTGTATGCTATCCGCAAAACACGTTACCCAATGTGTTAATGGCGATAGAAGAAGCACAAAAATCTGACATCCCCGTCGTAATCGTTCAGCACACTCTTACAACACCCGATGCCAAGGCTTTTATCCGTAATACCGAGGGATGGGAACTGCTGAATGAGATTAAAAATATTTCGTACGACCACTATATTGAAAAGAATTTTCCCAGCTCTTTTGTCGGAACCGATTTAGAAGAATGGTTACGCACAAACAACATCAACACAATCGTAATCAGCGGCTACATGACACAATTTTGTTGCGATACGACTGCACGCTATGCCTATCATATGGGATTCAATGTAGAATTTCTCTCAGATGCAACGGCGACACTGGCATTCGAGAACAAAGCGGGAAAAGTTAGCGCCGAAGAGCTACACCGCGCAATATTGGTCGTTCAGGCATCACGTTTTAGCAACGTTATGAGTACAAAAGAATGGATTGATACAATATCGACAAGAACAAAAGGATAAACCATGGGAAGCCAGCACGGATCTCTCAACGAAACAGACAAAGCCTTTATTGCCGAACAAAAGATTTTCTTTATCGCAAGCAGTAGCGGTAAAGAGGTCAATCTTAGCCCCAGAGGCTATGACTGTTTTCGGGTGACCGGTGACAATGAAGCGGTGTTTCTTGATTATGCCGGAAGCGGAAACCGTACTGCACGCGATAGTGACGCAGATGGTGAAATCACGGTGATGTTTTGCTCCTTTGACTCCGCTCCTATGATTGTGCGTCTTTTTTGCAAAGGGGAAGTGATCGATAAAGAAGCGAAAGAACTTCAAGAATTATTCCCCTTCTCCGATTTGCGAGGGATACGGCAATTTATCAAACTGCACATCTATTGTGTCGAACACAGTTGCGGAATGAGCGTACCGAGGTATGATTTTATCGATGAACGCCGGGATCTTAAAGAGTGGTGCCGGGATGAAGATCGGGCAGGAAGATTAGATGAATACATGCAGCGACGTCACACACCGCCGAATCTAAATAAATACAAATTCTCAATATAACATGTCAGGAGCTATATATGCCGTATGTTTTGATAATCCATGAGGTAGAAGATTACCAAAAATGGAAAACAATTTTTGATCAGGCCGCCGAAATCCGAAAACATGCAGGAGAGATCAGCTATCAACTGCTCAGCTATGAGAAGGAGCCGGATACGATTGTCCATTTTTCACAGTGGTCTTCGCTTTCTAATGCCCGACAATTTTTTGAGTCTCCGGCATTAGTGGAGATACGTAAAAATGCCGGGGTAAAAGCCCCGCAATTTATCTATCTGGAAGAGAGTGAGCATGGAATCTTATAGATTGGGCGAGGGTTCAAGGTGATTTTTCGTCATGCCAAGAAAGAAGATGTCATATTTCTTACAAGGCTAATCAATACTGCCTAAAAAATGAATTCTTAAACAACTTTAAGTTTCAGTGGCAGGATTAATCCCTTTATGTAAAGATACCCGTTATACAGGCAGTAATCCTACCTCTTAATCTATAAATTATCTTTCAGAAAAGCTCCAACCCGAAATACTCTTTTAACGCACCCTCATAATCGACTTTCAATAGCTCCAATTTCCCCTCTTCGATAAGTTTGAGTTCATTATCCACGAGGATTTTACGACCATTAGGTGTCTGCATGATAGCGAGTTTCTTTTGGGTAAAGATTGTATCCGGATGTGTGGCGTTAAAGTAGTTGGCGAGGCTAAATTCGATCCACTCTTGCGGATGAGTGGCAAACCCGTATTGTCGTTGCCATTCATCCTGCACGAGAGAACTAAGAACATATTCACCATCGATTAGCTCAAGCCGGAATCTATCACCATCTTGGGTCACTTCGCCCTCTTCTATCATCATCGGAGCACGCAAAGCATATCCACCGAATCCCGTATCACAGAGATAATCGCTCCCTTTGATGCGGACAATCACCACCATGTGGGTTTTAGGACGGCGCATCGGATAAAACATCGGTCGCGCCCCTGCGAAATACCACTCGAACCCAATGGCGGTGAGTGCCATAGCAAAGATTCCATTAATCTCGTAGCAGTATCCACCGCGTCGATTAGTGATGATTTTCGTATAAATATCCTCTGGAATGAGCGATGGGATACGTCCCGCTTGTACTTCGGTATTTTCGAACGGGATACTTCGGAGTTGTTTTTGCACCAGTTGAGTCAACGTCGCAACATCGACACCCACTTCACCCTCGTAACCGATACGGGAGAGGTAGTTGGTAAGATTAAAATTAGTAGCTGTCATAAATATTTCCTCACTTTATTATGAACGGACACTATGCATCAACTCAATCGTTGCACCATCAACAGAGCCATTTCGATCTTCTATGTGTTTGAGCAGTGTATCGTACCGCTCTTTCGATAAATTTTGCCCTGCTTTGACTTTGAGCGTCATTATGTTCGGTACGATTTTATACACCCCCGTTAGCTCCATCATCTTGGTATAAATCGGGTTAGCCGCATCGATGGGGTCATATTTCCCCTCTGGTTGCATTTTCTCCATCAATGCCGTCAATCCGAATGCTTTTTCTCGCTCATCACTCACCCTTATCGCTTCACCGCTGATATGCACCGACGTAAAAAACTGCGTCGCAGGACATGCCGCACTCGTATCACTGAAATACGAGGGGATATAGGCATAAGGTTTTACAACCAAAAACGCTACCTTC
>NZ_JAEMQA010000081.1 GCF_022759005.1 Sulfuricurvum sp.
CAGAAGTATATCCGAGCCGTTTTGTTTTTTGTCGAATCGTATAGATGATGATTGTTCCCAAAAGCACATGCATGAAATGAAACATAGTAAGCAGAAGATAAAACATAAAAAATGTATTGGTACTTAAGCTGAAGCCTTGAGCAAAAATATCGGAAAATTCCAATAGCTTATTAACCAAGAAGACTCCTCCAAAACCCATTGTGGCTAATAGCCATTTAGAGGCAATAGAGGATGAGATACGGATATCGTTTTCATTGGAGTTTTTAATACTCAAGATAGCTTTTACAATAAAATAACTACTGGTGATTAAAGTGAGGGTATCTATAAACCCAGCTGTTTTATTCAAAAAAAGCTGTGAATCATTAAACATTTGAACATTGAGTCTTCGCGAAAAAGCATATCCTACAAAGAATAGTCCAAACGTCAGCAGTTCGATATAGATAACGATCCAAATGGCAAAATCTCCAGGTGGATAGGAGCGTTTTAGGGTTAGAGCTTTAGACATGCAAACTTTTTTTAAAATGCAGTGATATAAGTTTTTCAAGCACTTCCAAAACATCCTCTTCATCGCTGAGTGATTCTACAATGGAATGTATACACGCTTGATAGGGGTCAAACCCTTTAGCAATTAATTTGGCAGCATATATGAGCAATCGCGTTGATACGGCCTCTTGAATATCACTGTCACTCAGTTGACGGATTTCACCGGCTATGGTGACCAATTTGTGAGCTATTTCGTGATCAATACCACTCTCTTGCAGAATGACTTTTATTTCAATTTCCGCTTTCGGATAATCAAAACTTAGTGAAATAAAACGCTGTTTTGTACTCGGTTTCATCCCTTTTAAAACATTTTGATATCCGGGATTATAGGATACTACGAGCATGAAATCCGGATGTGCTTCGATCACCTCCCCTGTACGGTCAATCGGGAGTACTCGACGGTAATCTGCCAATGAATGGAGGATGACGGTTGTATCTTTTCGGGCTTCTATGATCTCATCGAGATAGCAGATTCCTCCGTTTCGTACCGCCTTTGTCAACGGTCCGTCTTGCCAGTAGGTCCCGTTTTCATCAATTAAATGACGACCGACCAAATCCGCTGCACTTAAATCATCATGACAAACCACGGTATAAACCTCACGACCTAACTCTTCGCCCATCGCTTCGATAAACCTTGTTTTGCCACATCCTGTTGGACCTTTTATCAAGATGGGAAGATTCATTCCAGCGGCGGCCTTAAAAAGTTCAATTTCATTGCCTTGTGGCAAGTAATACATTTTGGACATAGTTTATTTCTCCTATTTGGTCAAGTTCATGTAGATTTCGGGTAAAACTTTGGGAAGCTTTTTGGCATCACGGATCACTGCATACGAGTTTCGTCCAAAAAGGTATGGAAGGTACTCTTTGGCATCGATATCGATCGTGATACAAAATGGGGTGATCCCCTTTTGTTTTACCTCTTCAATCGCTTTTTTCGTATCTTCGATACCGTACCGTCCGTCATAGCGATCTACGTCATTAGGTTTCCCGTCACTGAGGATTAACAACAGCTTATTAGCGCTTTGTTGTTTCTCTAAAATCTTGGCACTCTCCCGTATCCCTGCACCCATTCGAGTGTAATACCCCGGTTTAATGGCATGAATACGGCCGCGAACGTTGTCGCTATAGTTCTCTTTGAAATTTTTAATGATGTGAAAGTTGACCTTCGTGTTTTTGATCGATGAAAAGGTATAAATAGCAAACCGATCTTGAAGACGGTGCAGCGATTCGGAGAACACCATCAACGCATCTTGTATCATATCGATTACACGCAGTTCTTGTGTGATCCCCGCTTCTGTAGAGAGAGAAACATCCGCTAGGATCAAGGTGGACATATCCCTCATCTTTCTCTCATACGTCTCAAAAAATCGTTGCGGGTGGCTTGAGCGGTTTTGGTGTCCTTTGTAATCAATCCATGTATCGATATTGATCTCATCGCCGTAGGGGAGGTTATCTCTTTTGATACGGTCAAGCTCCATCAAATCGAGTTCACTCTGAATCCGACGCATCATTTTTTGCAGCCGCTTTGGTAACTCTATAGGCTCGGTATGGAGAGAAACAAGGGGTTTTATACAAACGTAATTTTTGAGATAGATCTCTTTTTTATAGTCCCACTCATCTATAAAATGACCTTTCCCCAGAGGATATTCTTCGATACTATTGGCCGAGATATCCAGATCCATTTTGATTCGCGCGGAGAGATTGGCATCTTTTTGTCCCAGCGTTATCTCATCTAAATCTTCGGCATTATAGAGAGCATCTTCATCAAAACTGTCGTTTTCCTGCCGATCAACCCGAACTTGCTCCATAAAACTTAGTATCGATTCGGGTAAAAACAGGAGCAGTCCATCCGTCTCTTTTTTATCATCGATCTGTTCACTCTTTTTTTTCATCTGCAAGGTATCACTCTTGCGCGGTTCATCGTTTTGTCTTAAAAGTTCCTCTTCATCACCGTTGTCTAGGAGTTTATTAGAGGTAGAGAGGGAAGGATAAATCCATAAAGGATTGGGATAATTATCCGCTAATAAACCTTCGTGTGAAGGTTCAATAGTGGATAATTCAGGATAATTCCCTATTAAAAATGAGTCTGCATAGGCATAAAATTCGCTAAATCCAGCGTATTTTTTAATGAGACTATTCACTGCATTGGTATTCTCGTGCTCTATATTTTTAGCTTTGACATTCACGTTGGTCAGCATGGCGATTAACCAATAATAGTGCATCTCATTGTGTGCTTTTGAAGGGAAATAAGCTAAAGAGGCAGGAAGGTAAAGCCCTTTTTCATCTTGCCAGGCAAGAAAAAAGGTTTTACCGGTTCCTGATATTTTTTCAAGCAGTGTTCGTGACGTTTTAATCGATCTTTTGTCGGTTATATGAAGTTCTTTCCCTTTTTCACCCCCTAAGAGATGATAAAAGAGTTTTAACCCTTTGGCAATGTCCGCAAATACAACTTCCTCCTCTTTAAAAAGACGAGACGCTTTTTGGGTGACATAGTGATCCCAAAACTTACCGACTTTTTCATCCATTACGCGCTTACTTTCTCTTCTTTGACAAAGAAACTGTAGAAATAGGTCAACAGTCCTAAAAGAACCATCACCCCAAAGGCTAATCGAAC
>NZ_JAEMQA010000056.1 GCF_022759005.1 Sulfuricurvum sp.
CCAAATAAAGATAAGGTTGTAAAAGCATTGGTCGATACCATCCGTACTAGTGCGGACAACGGCGGCGACCGTAAGGCATTTATAGCAGCATTGTCAAATGATCTTAAAGATGGAAGTGCGTCTTCAACAGAATTTAAAGCTATACTTACAACTATCAAGGACGATCAGGCGCTTGATTCTCTCGCTGATGATAGTGCTATTGATAATATTGTAACAAAAATTACAAATGGAACAGCTTATACGCCACCTGCAGCAATTGTTGTAAGCGATGGCGTTGCCAGTGGCATCACTGCATCAAAAACCATGTTTCGTGAGTTACGCACACAAGCTCTTGCGTTGACCGATTATCAAAAATCTGGAACACCAGGATTTTTTGATACAAAAGCCAAAGAAGTTGAAATTGCAACACGTGACGTTGCAGGACCAAATGATCAAGCTATAGGGTATGTGATAGATGCAATGTCCTATATTGACAAAAATTCAGAAGAAATTCCATTGAATAAGCCACTCGATGTTATTACAGCGACAAAAGTAGAATCTTCTTCGACTAGTTATAATTGGTCAGATCCATATGGGTCAAAATACACTGTTACCAGAATAGACAGTGAAAATGTCTATAGTCCATTTTGGTCTTTAGTAGGAATGAACGACATTCCTCACAGCCTTACGGTAACCAAAACAGGGGCACATTCTTACAGCTATACTTTTACCGATGCGAACGATACGAGCAAAACGTACACTGGAACCTTTAGCTGGAGCGGAACGGCTCTGAGCGTGAATGGTAGTATTCCAACAACACAATGGAAAAAGACTCAAGATTCTTCTGGAAATTCGACTCCTAATGCTATACGAACAAAAATGACTGCCAATATTACTGGGTCAATGACAACTTCAGGGGCAACGGATAGCTTCAGCTATGCAGGAACACTTAAAACTTACACTGGCACTACTCTTGATACGACTATCACTGTAAATAGTGCTCATTACAATTTGATTAATGTTGCGGCTACTCCTACTACGGCAGCAAAAGTCGTCGCTGAACCATTGGATTTTGATGGTAAATTCGAGATGAAAACGTATACGCTTACAGGTAAAATCACAGCATCAAACTATGTTGACACCGATGATCATGGAAAAACCATTCATGTTCCAAAAACGGTTAAATTTGACGGAAAAGCGTCCGATTCGACAGATGGCAGTTACATCAGTGGTTCAGTAACAGGAACAGCGACATCCGCTGCATCACTTAGTAACTGGTTGTATAACGTATCCTTCACAGGAGAACTCAATGTTCCTAACCGACCATTAACAAAAGTGATTCTTGGATATGTAAATATAGATGCCAATAAAGCAAATATTTCTCTCACGTATCTATATGACACCACAAAAATTACAGGAACAGGCGTTGTTGCCAAAAATAACACTACTGTGGATGGAAAAAATAAATACACAGCTGAATTTAAAAACCAAACTGGTGTAACCATCAGTGTCTTAGGAAACGTGGATGGAACCGTTAGCGGTTCTGTCTCTAAAGATGCAACAGCTATCGGCACGATCGATATGCTCAAGAGTGTACCGCGTGTGAAATACTCAGATGGCACATTTGAGACGTTCCTTTGATTCTCAAAGCAACGTTTTTCGAGAGAGGGATTTCCCCTCTCACTATTTTATTTTTCTCTTTAACAACGTTCTCAGTGACAATATGGGGTGATGTTTTAAGCATCGATAATCCTGCAAACATTCAGGATAAAAACGATGTCTTTTTAACCACATCAGCCTTTATCGCCACGGATCCCGTCTCGGTCAAAGGATTTTTTGATGATAATTGGGGAGGTAACTACACCCCTCGTAACGGAACCAATCTAGCCCTCGCAAGTGCCCGCGCCGAAATCGGCGGTACAGTGAATGGATGGCGCATCGGTTATATTCATCGACTCGAAACGATGGTCGAGGCTAGTCGTGATTTTATCGATCTCATCCATACGGTAAAAAATTCCGAGGATCTTCCCATCGGGAGACAATATAACCTCGACTTCAAAATCAACGGCTTCCAGGCCGACGGCTTACATATTGCTAAAGCAATCCCAATCTATACCAGCAATGATTTAAACATTCAAGGCGGGATGGGGATATCATTACTGCGAGGGATTCGGACTCAGCAGGGATTGATAAGCGGATCCGCAACGGCAACATCCGATAAAAACTATGATTTTTATGGAACTGTCGACTACTACTATTCCAGCAACTATCTTTATAAACTTGATGTCAATACCCCCACAGGATATGGAGCGAGCAGTGACATCGGGCTATGTGTTGATTGGGGAAAGTTTCATAGTGAACTCGCAATTAACGATCTGCTAGGTTTTATTCAATGGGATCAAGCTCCTTACACTAACGCTATACTGACATCCAGTACCAAAAGTTATGATTCCAATGGCTATGTTCAATACTCTCCCACAATCACAGGTCTTGAAATAACTAAAGAGCATACGCAATATTTTGACCCCAAGGGCTTTGCCTCGATTCGATATAACGGCGAGTACATTCTACCATTTATGCAAGCTTCGACAACGCGAGGCTATGTTTTTCCAGAGGTTGGTGTTATCATCCCAACTACAGATACATCAACGATGAAATTTTCGTATGAAACGTTTTTTAAATCTTACGGTATCACATTTGCATCAAAATATGCTTACTTAGGCTTCCAAACTAATAATATTACTTTTGAAAAAGCCTCAGCAGTAGGGGTTAATCTTGGCCTTAAATACTTATTTTGATGTAACCACTCACCTACCCACTAAAAAGCGGGAGTTTTACAAACAAGTGGCATAAAAGGCTTTCCGTGCATAGCATCTAAAAGGCCTGCATAATATTCATAAAGATTCTGCGTTTGGCTGCATTATTGGTGAAAGGGACACTGAAGTTTCTCATAAACCTGAGAGTTTCATTGCCCCAGATTTACGCGATGAAAAAAGCGATGGAAATACAAGGGCAACAAGTTATGAAAGCGCTGGAAAGCATTTCACCTTCCTCTTCACAACCAAATGATGTTTCTGGTGCCGGTCTAACGGGTCTGGGACAGACTCTCGACATCAAAGCATGACTTGCAGCCCT
>NZ_JAEMQA010000067.1 GCF_022759005.1 Sulfuricurvum sp.
TCCTCATGACATCCGCGCTCTCGGTGAAATCGATAAAAACAACAATGCGTGTCTGGGATGGCATATGCCGGATATCGCACCGTCTGTTACAGCGACACCGATTCCAAAAACACATTTTACCAATTTTCGCCCTGCGGTAGAATCGGATAAAGAGGATAACTTTAAATCCGAAAGTAACGATCAAATTATCAAAAAAGATTTGAAAGATCAACTTTACCAAGGTCGCTACAACTGTACCCAATGTCACGCTCCGCAAATACAGGGTAAATTACGAGTTGAGAACAATTTTAAACCGGATTATGCGGATAACAAAGGTCAAAAACATAAAAACAAATCGTATTTGATCGATGAACTCGAAGTCGGTGTAAAAGTCGGAAACGGATTATAAGATGTCCACATCAACACGTCGCAATTTTTTCGGTGCATTAGGCTCTCTTTTCAAAGAGAACCGAGGCCCGATTTGTCCCCCTTATGCATCTATAGCGGCAACATTTAATGAATGCCGCAGTTGTGAGGGGATGTGTGTTAGCGCGTGTGAAGAAAACATTATCCGTCGTGATGAGAAAGGGATTCCTTTTCTGGATTTTAAAACCAACGGATGCAGCGATTGTCATAAGTGCATGGAAGTATGTACACCCAATGTTTTAAATGAGCCGGATCGTTTTATCCAAGGACGGGCGCGTATCACCTCAATGATGTGCATGTCCCACCACGATACGATTTGCTTCGCCTGCAAAGATCCGTGTTTGGAAGATGCCATCGTTTTTCAGGGAATGTTTAGCCCTGTTATTATCCCCGAAAAATGTACGGCATGCGGCTATTGCGTTGCGGTATGTCCCAATGCGGCAATCGAGGTAATATCATGAAAGTTTTAGCCGTATTGGTTGGATTGACGTTATCACTTACTGCGGCAATTCTTCCTACAACCGTAATCAAAACCGATGCACTTATCAGTGATATGGTCGTAAATGATGGAAAAATCTATGCGGCTACCGATGGTGAGGGGGTCAATGTATTTGATTCGAAAAACTTTAAAAAACTAGCTGTCCTTCGTGTTCCCAATATCAAAAACAGTGAGGGAAAATCATTTTCACCGAAAGTCTATTCGGTTGATCATTATCAGAATACAACCGTAATGGTCACAGAAAGCGGCGGGGGTTTTCGAAATGTTTATTTGATTCGAGAGGGAAAAGCGGTCAAAATCATTGACAACGGACGTGGATTATTGATAAAAAAAGCCCGTTTCCTTGACCTAGATCATTTACTCTTCGGCCTCTCAGGTGATACCATTGTTTTGTTTGATATTGCCAAGAACACCCTCATCTATCAAGTTCAAGCAGGTGGAGGTATGTTTAGAGACATGGCACTAAGCCCTTCAAAATCTCTTGTTGCAATTGCTGATGAAGGTGGAGAAATTACCATGCTTAATGTTAAAAACGGGCATCTTGTTAAAACGCTTCGTGGTATCAACGTTGATAATATCAATCGAATCGATTACAAACAAAATACCATCCTCTCTGCCGGACAAGATCGACGCGTCGGTGTCTCTCGTTCCGGGGGGAGCTACTATCTCGAAACCGACTTTTTTGTGTATGCCGTAGGCCTTAGCCCCTCAGCAACAAGAGGTGTCTATACGGACGGAACCGAAAACGAATTGCAGGTTTTTGATACAACGACGAAAGCCAAAATCACCCGCCTCCAAAGCGGAGAGGTAATATTGGATACATTGATCTTTCTGGATGAGCACCGACTTATCGGTGCGGGTGAAGAGAACAAAATTTATTATTGGAGACTACCGTGAATATTTCCAGCATCGTGGTGCAGACCAACCCGAAACATACAGACGAAATCGTCGAAATTTTAAAAGCGGCAGATTTTTGTGATTACCATTTTCATGATGAAAAAGGACGTATTATCGTCACGATAGAGGGTGAAGGGGTGGAAGAAGAGATCCCGAAACTCGTCAGGATCCAAGAAATGGATCACGTCATCTCAGCAGATATGTCTTTTGCTTTTAGCGAGGACGAACTCAATGCGGAACGTGACAAATTGGAATTAGTAGGCAATGATATCCCCCAATGGCTAAATGATGAAAATGCCACTAAAAGAGATATCAAATACAACGGCGATCTCAAAGATCGATTTTAAACTTAGGAGAAGAAGATGAAAAGAATCACATTATCAGCGGTTGCTGTATTAACCTTGTTGCCAAACGTACTGAGTGCGGATGGTTTTAACCTATTCAGCGATGCAAAGTTTAACGGAGAAATCCGTCCTCGTTATGAAAGCGTAGATGATCAAAGCAATACCAAAGACAAAGCCAATGCGTTTACCGTCCGTGCAACACTCGGTCTGGAAGCCAACCTTTTAGGTATTAACGGTTTATCGATGAAAGTGGACGGGACAACGGTTCAGCCGATCGGCGGAGAACATTATGACAGCGGATCAAACGGGTTGATGTATGACAAAGTCGTTGACCCGGAACAAACCCGTTTCTCTCAAGCGTATCTCCAATACCAATACGGAAAAACCGTTGCCAAAGTGGGACGTCAGGTTATCAATCTCGACAATCAGCGTTTCATCGGTTCAGTAGACTGGCGTCAAATGATGCAAAGCTTCGATGCGGCAGTCATCAGCGACAGCACGATTGACAATCTAACCCTTACCGGTGCTTATATATGGGGTCGTGCCATGGTTACTGACGCTCCGACGGCTGATACCAACTCCATCGTTTTGAACGGATCGTATAAAGTAAGCGATATGCTCAAAGTCACCGCCTACGATTATATGATCTCATCCAACAGTGACACGATCGGAATGGCTTTGACCGGCGACGTACCTCTCGCTTCCGCAAAAATCGCTTATCGCGCAGAGTATGCAAGCCAAGGTAATGCGTCACGGGATACGGATGATGCACATAAAAATATCAAAGCCGATGCGTATTACTACAATCTCGATGCCCTTGCCAATATTAACGGTATTCTCGTCGGTGCGGGATATGAGTTTTTAAGCGGATCAACCGGAACGGATGGAAAAACCGCCTTCCAAACGCCTCTAGCCACCCTCCATGCATTTAATGGATGGGCAGATGAGTTTCT
>NZ_JAEMQA010000071.1 GCF_022759005.1 Sulfuricurvum sp.
GTCGGATCAAAACGTCATGGGTGGCCGGATGTTTGCGTTTTTTTGCAGGTAATCTCTAAAAATAATAGCCAAGGCGTACAGATCCATCGTGATCACTCGCAGAGTCGCTTAATCCATATCGGTAATCAAGCATCGTGAACCAATGAGTATTCAGTTGGTAAAATAGGCTTACTGAAGCAGTTTTTATGGTTGATGTACCGACATACATACTTTGAGCCTGTGCGTATGACGCACTGAGTCGTGTTGTGTCGTTGAAGGCATATCCAGCACCTGCATAAAATGAGTGGGTATTTTGATACTGTAGTGTATTGGGGACATTGGTGTCGTTGACTAATGTGTAGCTGTATCCAGCAAAAAGATTGGTATCGTCGCTTAGGTCATACTGCAGATTAATAGAACCTTGATAGTCAACGGCTTCATTATGGTAGCCGCTATTGTAAGTTGGCAGTAAAACACCAATTCCCGTTTGTATTGTAAAGCCATTTTCAAAGGATGATTTATAATAAAGAGCGATGAGCGTATCACCTAAACCACTTTGTGTAAAGCTTGGAGAGGAGGATTTGAAATAAGATCCTGCAAACTGGACCCATATATTACCGTTGAAGTAGTCGGCTTGAAGTGTTTGAGTTAAGGTGTCGGCTTTTTCTTGTGAGGCATAATTTATTTGTGAATAGCCGGAACCTACGATAATGTCATAATGGTCAGAAGATTGCAATGATCGTATGGTGCATCCACTTGCATTTACAAGATCGCTAAATGGTGTGTTCATGCATTGGTCTTGAGCATCATCTACGCCATCCATATCACTGTCAATGGCAAATAGGCATCCACTCAACAATAATGGTAATAAAAGTATCTTTTTCATGATCAACGTCTCATGCGTGGAAATTGTGTGGTCATGGTATCACCTGAACGTTGAATAAGGTTCCCTTGTTGTATAGACTGAATTTGCTGTATTCGTTGGCCAATAGGGCATGTTCCTAGATTCATAGATTTACCGCCCATTTCTGTTTGAAGGGCGCTGATTGCATCGGCACGTTCCTCTTCATTCATGGAAGCAATCTGTATTTTCAGTTTATTCATCAACAGGGCACGCTCTTGAGGAGATGCTTTTTGGATCGCTTGGATTTGCTCATTAATAGAGTCTGTTCCATAGAGAAGTGAAACGCTGAATATCACTGCTGTAAGTCCTGTTGTTAATGTATTCATTAGATATTCCTTGAGTCTGATATGGGAATTATAGTACAGGAGTATTAGCGCTGTGTTAGCGCTTGAAAATTTAGAGCGAAAAGGCTTCCTGATCCTAAGGTACTCTTGACATAGATAGAAATATGCATCGTATCACAGAGTTTTTTGACGATGTGTAAACCTATTCCTAAGCCTCGCTCATGCTCTTTATAAAAACGGTCAAATATTTTTGCAGTATTTTTAATCCCTTTACCATTATCGCGAATCACTATGATTGTACTAGAAATATCTATCCAGACGGACCCCTGTGGGTTGTTGTATTTTGCTGCATTGCTCAGTAGATTATCGAAGATGCGAATAAGGGCATCCCGATTGGCATGGACGACAAGCGATGATTTCTCTAGATGAAATGTAATATCCGGATAAAGCCGCTCCACGATAGAAAGACGATCTTGTAAAAGACTGGAAAGTTCAATATTCTCTTGCTGCAGTTCGTGCCCGTCGAGATAGCTGCGAAGATTATTACTAAGTGATGTGATTGCCTGAATACTGTATTCTATACGCTCAACTTTTTTTGTCTCGCTTTGGGGTACCTTTAGCCTAGAAACATTAAGTCGAAGTGAAGAGAGGGGAGTGTTAAGGTCATGCAGAATATCGCGGCTAAATTCTTCTGTGAGTTTGAGTGCTTTGCGCAGAGGATAAAGTGCGTAGAATGAGAATAAAAAAGAGAGAATACCTATTGCCACTATGGCCCCAAGATAGTATTTTATAACAGTGATTTGGATTTGATGCAACCGCTGTGTGTAATGTTTTTGTGTAAAACGAAGCTTGAGAGCATAAGTGTCATTTTTTGGGATTGTAAACAAGGCATACAAGCCTTTAGGCTCCGATGTGAGTGTATAGAGCTTGCTCGATTGCAGAGGGACAAATTCAAATTCAAATTCGCTGCATTTCAGATCAAAACTGCACAGCTTCATTTGATTAAAGAGGGTTATCTCAAGCGATTGCTTCTCTTTTAAGTACTCAAAATAGGCGAGAAATCCACTCAAAATAGCCAAAGATAGGAAGAAAACCAAAAAACTTTTACGAAAGGACTCGATCTCAGCGTGTTTCAATACGGTATCCTATCCCTCGAACATTGAGGATTTCCCAGCCTGTTGTTTGTTTGAGCTTATTAATAGCAACTCTAAGTGCAGTATCACTTGGGTGTTCCATAAGATCAAAGAGACTCTCTTTGGTGAGAGTACGTCCGATGTTGGTGATAAACAGACGCAGTAATGGCAATTGAACATCTCCTAGAGTGATCAGTGATCCATCTTTTGTGACATCGTTTGTTTTCGGATTGTAGGTGATTGTGCCCCAGTGAATGGTTTGGTTGACTTTGGCAAATTTAGCTTCAATGCGTACGAGCAGTTCTTCAGGGAAAAAGGGTTTTTTGAGATAATCGTCAGCCCCTAACGAGAAACCTTTGGTAATAGAGGAAATATCGCTAAGGGCACTAATAAAAATAGTCGGTGTCGAATCATCAGCCTCACGTAATTGTTCTAAAAGCTCAAATCCGTTGATATCAGGAACATTAACATCAAACAGATAAAGGTCATAGGAGTGGTCAAAAGAAAGTTGTGCAGCGTCATCACCGCTTCGAGCCCAGTCGACAGTATAATGTGCTTCACACAGCATCTCTTCAATGCTTTCTCCCAAAACAAAATCGTCTTCTAGCAACAGTATGCGCACATGTTCTCCTAAATGCTTTAGTAGGTCACTGGATATAGTCCCATTAGAAGTATAGCAAGTGATCTTTGTGAGGACAAGGGAAGAATATCCCTTGTTGCCGTTCGTATTATCTGCTTCGATTCATACGTCCAGCCATGTTTTGTTGCATAGACTGCATACGGTTTTGCATTTG
>NZ_JAEMQA010000014.1 GCF_022759005.1 Sulfuricurvum sp.
GGCAAACCGCTCGCCTCTGTTCGTGCTAATAATGGAGCATATTTATTGGTGCGCTTAGCATTAGGCACGAGCGCTAAAGCGCTTATGTTTGAAAATCATCGTGCTCCTTTACGCTTTTTGCAAAACAGCAATGGTGTCGATGAGTATCGCGCAGATATCCCCCTTACTCTGGCTTCTGGCGCTCGTGTCGAGGCAAAAATCGTCACTTTTGAGGGAAGAGGAACTTTTTTACCTCGCGAAGCTCTTCTTTTTAAAGAGTCAAAAGCCTATGTTTTAGTGGTGAATGGGCATAGTGCTAAAGCTGTGGAGGTAAGCATCATTGCTAAAGGAGATGAGGGATATGTTGTTAGCGGTGCTCCTTTAGAAAAAGTAGTAGTTGCTAAAAGCGACATTTTACTCAAACTCTTAAGTGGCGCTTCACTCGCTATTAAAGGCTAAGGTATGTTTGAGTTTTTTTATCGCAGGCCTTATCATCTGGTTGCACTTGTTTTAACGATGCTCATCACGGGGGTTATCGGTCTTAAAACACTTCCTAAAAACCTTTTTCCCGATTCAGACCGTCCAACGGTTGTCGTGATTACTCAGGCTCCAGGGATGACCGCTCCCGTTGCAGCAAGTTCGGTTTCGAAACCCATAGAAGAGGAGATTGCTCGTCTTGGATTGATCCGCACCGTAAGCTCAACAAATATGGCAAACTTCTCCATTGTCCGTGCTGAGTTTGAGTATGACAAAGGACTCGATGGCGCAGCGGTCGATGTGAGTAACGCCCTCGCCACCGCCAAAGCCAAACTCCCAGCAGGACTCAATCCAACGCTTTATGTCTCAGGAGCTTTTACTCTCCCTGTAGAAGTGGTTTCTATTTCACCAAAAAATCCAACAGTAACGCTTTTAGATATACGTAAAATTGCCGATAGCTTTATCAAGCCTCGTTTGCTCTCAACACAGGGAATTGGAAATGTGGAGGTGTTTGGGGGACATCAAAGTGCGCTCACTATAAATCTTGATCCCACAAAAGTAGCAAGTGCCCATCTTGATATGGAGTCCATTGCTAAAACCATTACGGCACTGGACAAAGATACTCCATTGGGATTTGTCAAAAATGCAGATGGCTTTACAACACTTACTTATTATGGCGAAAAAAGTGATCCCGAGAGTCTTGGGGATCTCAGCGTGGCCCCTAATCTCCATCTACGAGATATTGCAACTGTTGCATGGAGCGAAGCAGAACCTATGAGTGCTTTTTTTGGCAATGGCAAAGAGTCTATCGCCCTCTCAATCCAGCGCTCACCCAAAGGAAGCGTCTTAGAGACAAGCTATGCCGCGCGTGAGCAGATCGAACAGCTTAAAAAAACATATCCAAATATTAATTTCGAGATTGTCGATACACAGCGTGACTTAATAGAAACAGCCAATACCAATATGCTTGAAGCTCTGCGTGATGCGATCATCTTTACCCTCATCGTCTTGCTCTTTTTCTTGGGCAATTTACGCGCCATTGCAGCGGCGGCCGTCTCTATTCCTTTGGTATTTTTAGGGACTATTGGAGTCATCTGGCTTAGTGGCGGAGAACTCAACATCGTCGTCTATACGGCGATTATCCTCGCCCTTGGGATGCTTGTGGATGATGCCGTGGTGGTGTTGGAAAATATCGAACGCCATTTAGTGGAAATGCACGAGAACCTCGAAGAGGCGATTTTCCACGGAACCCGCGAAGTGATCGCCCCCGTTTTTGCGGGGACGATTGCAACCATTGTCATTATCGCTCCACTTATGTTTGTCGGCGATTTTCCTCAAACGATCTATCGCCCACTCATCTCAACGCTCATCATTGCGCTTATCGTCTCCTATATTCTCTCCATTACTCTGATACCGAAATTTTCAGCCTATCTCTATCGCAACGGTGTGGGTAAAAACCGCTTTGAAGTGGCGTTTGAAAAGTTGTATGAAAACACAATGGGACGTCTTGTTAGCCCTTACCTCTCTATCTTAAAATTCTCCAACACAGGGCGTACCCGTTTGCGTAAAACGCTCCTGATCGTCGGTGTCTTGGCATTGCTGATCGTGAGCATGAAAGTGGTGATGCCTCTCATCGGTAAAGACGCGATGCCTCCGATGGATACGGGGATTATCAAGGTTAAAATCGCCTTTAGCTCCAATGATCGCGTCGAAGATGCTACGGCTAAACTCAAACCGTTTTTTAAATGGCTCAATAAACAAGACTATGCACGCACCAGCTCCACAGCATTTGGGAGTGAAGAGGGAGTATTATCCCTAGGAAGTGGTAATCTCTCAACAGAAGCTACAATGACGATCCTTTGTGCCAACCGCTTCGAGCGAACCAAAACGATTTGGCAAATCGAAGAGGAGATTCGCACACACCTTAATAGCTTAGAGGGGGTAAAATCGGTCGATGTTTATGACTTTGGAGCGACAGCAAACTCCTCAATCAAAGCACCGCTAGATATTCGTCTCACCTCTGCAACGCCTGATGGACTCTACGCTGATGCACAAAAGCTCATTAGTGAGCTTCAAACACTCAAAGGGATTACGAGTATCACCCCAAGCTGGCGTGAGGATTTAAGCGAAATCGATCTCTCCATCGATACCGATAAAGCGCTCTCATACGGGCTCACCCCTATTGCAATTTTGAACCAAATCCCTATTCGGGGTCAAATCGTAGCACTCAGCGGTAATCTTGCCTCAATGAGCAATCAGCCCGTACGCCTTTATATGAGCGGCAGTTTTCAAGAGCATCCCCTTGCTCTTGAAAATCTCCCAATCACCTCCAACGCGGGGCTTATCCCTCTAAGTGCCGTGGCGACGCTCAAAGTACAGATGACCCCTGCCAAACTCGAACGTGATGGATTGCTTTACTCTTTGGATGTCAACGGCTACCGTGCTAAACGCCCAATTACGCATATCACCGACGATGCGGATGCGGTGATTAAACAACTCTCCCTCAGCGGAACCACTCTGACTCAACAAGGGGACATTGTGCAGCTCAATGACTCCTTTAAGCGAATGATGAAAGCCATTGGCATCGGTGTCCTTTTACTCTTCGTTGTTTTGACGGCGGTGTATGCTTCGGCGCG
>NZ_JAEMQA010000143.1 GCF_022759005.1 Sulfuricurvum sp.
TATGCTGAATAGACTCGAATGAGTTTATATCCATGTTGAATTGCAACTTTAATTTCTTCAGAAAACCATGTTCCCGTGATACATCTTTCTTCATCTGAATGACTGCAATATTCGCTTTTCCTTGGTTCTTCTGATGCGCAGCATTTGCAAAGGGCAAACAATAGTTTTTTATCTTTTCCAAATTTGAAGGGTAATACGGGAATGTAGAGATTTCGAGGAGGTAATATTTTGCAGTATATGAAACCAAATAGCCTTGTTGGCAAAGAGTTGAGCGGTCCGAAATTGTTGGAAATAAATTGTGGGTGTCCGATAGGATACTTGCAAGTGGCATTGACGTATGGATACAGTGACACGATGTCGGCGTAGTTCATTTTTGTTTTTTTATCGTCAACGAGTAGATTGAATGCTTCCACTCGACCTCCAAAAAATGACTCGTGAGGGTTCAAGGGTTTGAATTCGCCTTCGTGATTTAGAAGGAAATTTTGAATGTCTGGATTTGTTTTTTGAGAGTTCCACTCACACTCCCAAATTGAAATAATCTCATACCCCATGATTCGTAGCCGAGTTTCGCGACTCTTTGTATTTTATACACTTGGTCAAAAGTATAGCCATACAAACTGTGTAGCGCTGACCGTTTTGGAAAGCATTTTTTGCACCCGTGATAGTAACATCCGTAGAATTCGTAAACTGATTTGGCATCTTCGTCCAAGCCGTCTACCCTAATGTTTCCAATGATATGAGCTTCTCCCGTAGGACTATTTCCAACGTGGCTTATTTTCTTTCCTTGGGACGATTGAATGTAATTCAACCATTCGAGACTCGCGCTTGAGTAGTTTTGAATATCTAAATATCCTCCAGGAGGTATCGCGCCGATGGTATTCCACGGCATGTGGTCCACTTTGTAAACAGCATTGCACAGCTGAGGTAAAGTTAAATATTGAAAGGGATCACAACCTTGATTTGTGAGATTGAGTATCATTTCACGAAAGACCCAGCATCCTTCTTGAAGTGTTTCTACGTCTTGGATGCAATATTCTTTGAGTTCTTTTTCAAAATTGAAAATGTAGTCTGATTGGGAGTATTCATCATACCATTTTTTAAATATTTTGTATGTTGTCTCATTCATGGTATGAGTTCCATAATCTTTTTCTGGAGGCATTTCTCCAATGTGTTTGAAGTTTTCTTCACGTATGAAGTAGTGAGGAAAAAATCCTTTCTTGTATTCTTCTTTCAATCCTAAGGCTTTTTGAAAACCTGCAAGACCCATTGGTAGAAAATTGAAAGAGTCTATGATTCGAATTTGAAATCCCGGGACAATTATGCTCATAATTTTTCGTCCTTTCAAAATCACTTTAGGTTTAATTCCTCGTTCAGCAAGAAAGCGTAACAAGAACGAACCATCATATCCTTGCATGTTATGGGCGATAATCGTGTAATGTTTGAACTTTTGCGAAAAAATGAATTCGCCTACATCATTTGTTACATTGAATCCAATACCGAATGATTTTTCCTGCCACGGAGACTGTACCGTAAGATCGCACCAATTTTTTGTAATTTCATATTCTTCATCGTACCATTTCAGATGACAGAAAATAGGAATGTGAACATTGGTTGTTTGTTCTGATTCAAAGTCCAAAAATAAGTATTTTTTTGAGACTGGCTTGTATTTTCCTTTTTGTAGGTAACATCGGTGAAGAGGGTCCACACTGACTTTGCATACGGGACATTTTTTTTGACATACGTGATGTTTTCTAATTTCGTCATTTGTTTCAAGAATACCATTCGATTTTATCTCTCTTTTCACGGATACATAGCACGTTAGACAGAAATAGAGTTTGCGACATTCCGTGCTTTTTTCATGAGCTTTTTTACAATTGTCACTGCGGTATCTCACGTTACAGTTATTACAACACTCCGAACGTACTATGAAGGTTTCATCATAATTGCATGCGCGATCGCAACAGGCGTAACACCAATTTTCAATGTCAACGCATTTGTGTCGTCTTTTTTGATTATAGGCAACATTGCATGTTGCACAAAAATATGCGGCGTTGAAAAAAGCTTTTACATTTCCAATTGTATGAAAGTGATAATTGTTTTTTTCATCGAGTACTCGGTATAGATAAATTGGAGGCAGATCACTTGATTGCGGATTTTCTTTCACTCCATCGTAAATAAACTCATTGAATAAATCCCGGGCGATTATCTTAATGTTGAGTCCGAGAATATTTTCAAAACACTGCGCTTCTTTGTAGCCGCATTTTTTTTTCGGTGAAATGTTCGCCATGTTACACAATTCCAGTGCTTTTCGGTATTGTATGGTGCACCGTCCGTGGTTTCTTCTGACGCTTTCAAAAAGTTTTTTAAAATTTTTGGAAGTTGGATTAAGGTCAACACGTTGCTTTGCAATACCGACGATAATGGCTCGAGCCATACACATATTGTCATCTAGATTTTTAATTTGAATGATGCTACGTCGCGCGTTGCAGTACAGCTCTGTGCAACTGTTTTTGTATTTATAAACACCGCCTGCACCATCTACAGAATTGCAGGTTTTGAAATGTTTTATGTCAATTCGGATGTTATTGGCCAAATCTAGGCTGTTGCCAGATATTGATGCTTTTTGTACAGTTGATAAAATGAAGGATACATGAAAATCCTTTACAGGAACACACGGCGTACATATAGCCGTTGTGGTATCCGACCAAATGACTGCCTGAATTTGATCGTCATCTTGGGCATGCAAATTTTTTACCGCATTGTCAAGTAATGTTTTGAAAGAAGCCATAACGTCAATAAGGCTGACAATTTGAGGAGGCGCTGATAATTGATACTCGATAATTATCAAATGGCTGTTTAAGATTTCTCGTTTGTTGATAAGAGTTAGTGTTAATCCGTTGCGTAACGTTAATGGAGCGTCAGAATCCAATTCAGGTTCCAATACGAGCGGAGTTGCGGCATCATTAGGGTTTAATGTGATTCCGCTATTTAAGTGAACCTCATCGTCAGGATCAGCGTCAAGTTTTAACGGTTCTTCTTCTTCTTCTTTTCTGTCATCGTTTAGTGTATTTGGCAATTTCAGCGAATTG
>NZ_JAEMQA010000031.1 GCF_022759005.1 Sulfuricurvum sp.
TGAGGAGATTTATGTTTTCTTTTATCAACTTGCAATCCAAGCATCATACGATAGTAAATTGCTTTTATAGTTTCTTCATAATATTCACTGGAATCAAATAAAGCTATAATACTTGGATCGGTAAGTTTTGCAATTTTTTGTTGCCCATTTGGCATTTGTTTTATATATTTAGGTATCAAATTATTTTCAATACTTTTGATAATTCCGCCCCTAAAATCTTTATAATGAAAATTCCTCCAATCTTTCACAAATGGGATATTACATTTGCGATAGAATCCATCTGCATAATCAGTAAAACCGTTCATTAATTCATCTATTGAATTAGCTTTACTAATAGTAATGAATCCTTGTTTCCAGTTAATGTGATCATTTCTCCCTGTTGCACAACCAAAGTATCGTTCCATATAAGCTTCATTGTTATCAACTATTCTATCAGCATGATTTAATACTGCAATCGCAGCATTTTTTCTTAATTCAAAATTACTTTCATCAATTTTAGACATAATTTCAAATAAGCTGATTGGAGTTGCACATAATTTTCCGTTGTGTGTTTTGATAATATCAAGAATACATTTTTTACCTGTTCCGATCGCATACCAAACATTTGTATCAGCAATAATTGTTTTCAAAGAATATTCCTTTTTTAACATATCATGGAACATCGAAATACACTTCATCTAATCGTTTCATGCACTACTTTGTTTAAAGTTGATTTGGCATATAATTCCTTCACTTACGGTGAGCCTCTGCACGCACGCTAACCTTGTTCTTATAAACCCCAAGACAACATCCGACTTACTCATACTCATCATAGACATATTCTTTAATACTTCTTTAACATTTATGGAATATAATATCGATCTAATTTCCTTCGGGACTGCCCTCTTGGTTTCCAAGTGGGATAAAACCTCAAAAGTCAAGCAAATTCTTCAAATTATCTTTTAACAGTTTAAATTCTTCCTCTTTGATCATCCCTATTTTTTTAGCCAATCGTTTTGCGTCATACACTTTTGCTTGCACCAAAAGAGCCGTACTTTTTTGATTTGGGAGTAATTCAAATTCAAAGAAAAAACTTCCCATTCTACTTTGCGTAGAAAGCGGAACTCCAAAAAATAGATTTTTGTTCAGCTTCTTAATAACCAAAACGGGTCTTGCGAAATCAACACCTTTACCGTTTTGCTCAAATCCAACATTCTCTCCAACGCTTGCCCAATAAACTTCTCGTTCTTTAAACTGGATGATATTACTTCTTGTATCAACTTGTTTTTTGACTTCATTCCACTCGTCAAACTTTTTCATTATCACCTCGTATTGATTCAATTCAAACATTTTAACCTAAACCCCTAAAATGTAGATTTATACTCCATTGCCCTATTGGTTGATAGGGACGGCACTATTAAATACTTTAAGGAGTGATGTTATTTTTAATCAAATACCCGTTCACTAACTTTTGATTGATAAATTGATGGTTGATTTTATCCTGAAAATACTCCACAATTTCTTGATACATATCCATCGCTTTTTCGGAGTTGTTCATCAACCCAAGTTTCTCAAACAATATTTTTTGACCCCACATCATACTAATAATTGTTGCTTTGTCCTCATCCCCAAGAATGGAAACGATATCACTTGTTTTGACATAGATTGATTTCATAAAAGTATATCTATCTCCCGTTCCGTGCGTTTCGGTTCCGTCTTTGAACATTAGCGTCCCGATTGCGAAGTTGTCAGGGTTGTATCCTAACTCCTTCATTTTTTCAGTTGATATGATTGCGTCATAAAATCCGCTTGTCTTTAATAACCCACCCGAAATACACATCTCCCTCACTATTATCGGTAGGAAATCTGCGGTCGCTTTTTGTCCATAAAAACATAGGAATAGCCGTAATGCTCTGGATTTAACCATGATTTTTGATAACTTTTCTTCAATGGTCGAAAAATACTTTTTCAGGGGAGTGTTTCCCTTCACACCACTCAAAGTAATCATCCATTGATTAATTTCATCACAAAGAATATACCATTGTTTTCGTGGGCTTGCCCGTAATCCCATTCGCATACACTCTTCTTCACGCTTAACCATTTCATCATAGACCGTTTCAACCATCACGCAAAAATCTTTTATAGACTTTCCAACCTTCACTTTTCCGTTCAGCAAATTATCGTAAATCATCATCTCAACGCCACCTTTCAAATCCAGGATATAGATGAACTCGTAGTTTTCGTGATTGTAAAAAGTTGAAATTAGGTTCCCATTGATATGAGTGCTTTTGCCCGAGCCGGTTGTGCCAATAAAAATACTGTGAGAAAGTTTTTGGTCGGATATGTAATAGTATTCTCTTTTAATCGTGTATCCCACCAAGTTGTGGTTCTTCTTCAATAGTTTTGGGTCAAATGGTATTTTCCCAAACGGGTCTTTGAAAGTCAGCTCAACCGAATTGTGGGTCTTGCGCTGTGTCGTGAAATAATCGTTCTCCTCGATTCCCAAATATTCCCTGATATTTACAAAGTCCTTTTGGTCGCTGTATTTATCGAAGTCAATAACATTGTTTCGGTTATTGAATATAGCTACACCATTTTTCTTGTCGTATTTATAAAGGGTGTCATAAATCTTTTCACCCTCTTTATTAACCGTGTATAGCTCCAATTTTTCGGGTAGCTTTTTCAATCGTGCGTCAAATCGTTTGATTATTTTATTGCCTTTGCTGTCGATGATGACATCACTATCACCATTCTCTCCAAAGTTCATTTTTCCACCCAAATATCTATAAGAGTCCCATAAAACATAAACACTGGCAATTATTGCAACGGAGGGGTGAAATAAGCTACTCATAGCCAAATCTATTGACTTTGACATATTGGAAGCGGTTACATAATGATATGCCATAGAAGCCGTATAACCCCCTAATACGCCCACAAAGATTGAAAGGGGTAGCTCGTCTTTAAAGAAGGTCTTTTTTTGCTTCATCAGCGACCTCTTTACTCAATATCGTTTCAAGTCGCTCCACCTTGCATCGAAGCCGTACCATTTCAAAAATCAACATAATCACCAGT